>NZ_JAWOVZ010000007.1:0-185530 GCF_033340175.1 Vibrio sp. 1557
TTTTTGTGGAGGAAGTTGTGAATCCATTGAGATTACTGGCTTCTCTCAGGATTCATAAATACAAAAATTAATTCTTGCTAGCGCACAATCACCCTTCAGGCGTTGCTGAGCCGAGCCAAGCTGACAGAAGGATTACAAGGCGTCTCACCGACGCATTAGCATTGGTGGATATTCGTATTTTGGACCATTTCGTCATCGGAGATGGGGAAAGTGTCTCTTTTGCTGAAAGAGGCTGGATATAACTGTGCGTTTTTTAGGTTGTTAGTTGCTAAAAATCTGCTATCATCCACGCCACTAAATTTTTAACTGAATTCAGCTTGGACTGCTAAAAAAATCTGCTGTCTAAAAAAAGATCACGAAAACCTGTAAAAAGGATCTGTTCGGGTCTTGAGCAATGCATATCAAGTTAGTATAATGCGCGACCTTTGATAGCCTTGTATGGATTTTCCATAGCGGTTCTTAACCTCTAACTTCTTTTCGAGAGATAGAGAGGTTCGGCCACCAAGGTTGATATCGAGCTGAAACGATTTTGGAGAAGACATTCATGTCACGAGTATGCCAAGTAACTGGTAAGCGTCCAGTAACGGGTAACAACCGTTCACACGCACGAAATGCTACTAAGCGTCGTTTTCTGCCGAACCTACAAACTCATCGTTTCTGGGTAGAGAGCGAAAAACGTTTTGTTAAACTACGTCTATCTGCTAAAGGTATGCGCATCATCGACAAGAAAGGTATTGATACTGTTCTTGCAGACATGCGTGCACGTGGCGAAAACGTTTAAGAGGAAATAAGCAATGGCAAAGAAAGGCGTTCGTGAGAAAATCCGTCTAGTATCTTCTGCAGGTACAGGCCACTTCTACACAACTGATAAGAACAAGCGTAACATGCCAGGCAAATTTGAGATCAAAAAGTTTGATCCAGTAGTTCGCCAGCACGTTATGTACAAAGAAGCAAAAATCAAATAATTGGTTTCAGTCTCTTTGATGAATTGAAAAACCCAACTTTCGAGTTGGGTTTTTTATTACCTGAATAAAAGTGCTGAAGAAAAGGCTCAGTACGTCATCGGGTTATAAGGCACTGCTGAAGTTATTCTACTGGTCCGACTCTATACTCGAATTTTTGATTGATCGCCTCTGCCGCTTAGTCACCACTCCCTACACACTTGCACACCGTTGTTCTAGTCAAGCTCAATACTCTTTGGTAATTTACTCATAACGATAAGAGAGTAGAGATGGTTATGCGTGTGAGTCCGGCTCGTCGCCGCCGATGGAACAATATTCTTATTCTGGGCATTATCGCGTTTATAGTGATCTTAAATGCGCCGATGTGGATCAAAACTTACCTATTAACAGCCCAAGCAGACCCTTACCCAAATGTACTTCGCTCCGACTATACGGTGGAGTCTTTGTACTATAGTGGCTGGGAGTTTGAGCTGCATGATGGACGGTGGCAATCCAACATCAAAGTTGATGCACCGATCAGTGAGCTTGTATCACGCTGGCAATCATTGGAAGGGACCGAGCTTACCTCAGAACAGTACGACCATTTAAAACCTAACCTAGCGGTACCTGAAACGGTAGAAGTCTGGTATCAGGATCTCGAAGAGCCGCAGCGGGTGACTTTCTTTCGTTTACCTGATTTTTGGCTATTTAAAACCTGGCAAGACAAATGGGTAGCTATCTCCGTTGATGAAAACTACCTTATGCCAGAGTAAAGCCTTTTTGCGTCTATACCCCTAATAAGCTTCCCTATTTATCGTTTTTCTTTTCGATTATGCTAGCAGCGAGAACTATTAGCCGGTGAATTGGAGAATCTAATGCCTGAGTTGCCAGAAGTTGAAGTCAGCCGTATGGGGATTAGCCCCCACATGGTTGGACAAACGATCCAGTCGTTTACTTTTCGAACGCCTAAATTGCGCTGGGATATTCCTACAGAGCTTAAAAAATTGGAAGGGCAGGTGATCCGTGCGATTAGTCGTCGTGCGAAATACTTACTGATCGAGACAAACACAGGTACAGCCATTGTTCATTTGGGCATGTCGGGGTCTTTACGTGTTCTAGACGCCGACTTTCCGCCAGCAAAGCACGATCATGTGGATCTCAAACTAAGCAGTGGAAAAATACTGCGTTATAACGATCCGCGTCGTTTTGGGGCATGGCTGTGGTGTGCTCCTGGTGAGTCACATGCTGTACTAGCAAACATGGGGCCTGAGCCTTTAACTGAAGAATTCAATGCGGAATATGTAGTAGAGAAAGCTAAAAATAAGCGTGTTGCCGTCAAGCAGTTCATCATGGACAACAAAGTCGTGGTTGGTGTTGGGAACATCTACGCGAATGAGTCGTTGTTTAAATCTCGAATTCACCCTTCAAGGCCCGCAGGTAAGTTGACTTCTCAAGAGTGGGGGTTACTTGTTGAAAATATCAAAATGACACTTGAGATTGCCATTACGCAAGGTGGGACTACGCTGAAAGACTTTGCGCAAGCCGATGGAAAGCCGGGTTACTTTGCACAAGAGTTATTGGTTTACGGAAAAGCCGGAGAGCCATGCCAAGAGTGCGGCGAACGACTTCAAGAGCTAAAGATTGGCCAACGTAATACCTTCTTTTGTAGTGAGTGTCAGAAGTAAGTCGAGCTATTATCGAGCTTAAGTTGTTGTAATCTTGCGTTCGAGCCTCAATAATTCAATCAGTTTCGAATAACTTAGTAAATTATATGAAAGTCATTTATCCAGGCACTTTTGATCCAGTGACCAATGGTCACCTCAATCTAATAGAACGTACTCACGAAATGTTTGATGAGGTTGTGATTGGCGTAGCCGCAAGCCCATCGAAGAACACCATGTTTTCATTGGAAGAGCGCGTTGCACTGATGCAGGACGTTGTAGCGCATTTACCTGGTGTGACGGTAAAGGGGTTCTCCGGGTTATTAGTGGATTTCGCGAGAAATGAGAAAGCTAAGGTTCTTATTCGTGGTTTACGAACAACGGTAGACTTTGAATACGAGTTTGGACTGACCAACATGTACCGAAAGCTATTACCAGGAATTGAGAGCGTATTTTTAACTCCTGAAGAAGAGTTTGCGTTTTTATCGTCGACTATCGTGAGAGAAGTCGCGATTCATGGCGGAAGTATCGAACAATTCGTTCCCAAGCCAGTAGCCATCGCGATTGGGGAAAAACTGAATGAAAGACAGTAAGTTCCCTTATTATTTCTCAAACGCTCTCTCGATACTTATCCCTCGCTTTGTATATCGAGCACAAGCCAAGCGTTTACTTTCGAATCTGACCGAAGCAGAGCAGCAACGCTGTATTGAGCGGGTGAACTATTACAATAAGTGTGAAACGCCGTTTTCAGTTGATAGCCGAGAACAAAGTTACTCGACCATCGATACATTCAAAAAAACGAAAGGCTGGACGTATTTTTTCGATCTTCGCCAAGTTGTACGCTATTTCCCTTCCAGTTTTGCGTTTAACTACATCAACGGCGATGTTACACACATCCCCAATGTACCGAGCTTTATAAAAAGCCGCCCTATTTTTGGTAACAACCAAAATTCAGTGGTGTTGAAACTTAATCAAGTTCGTCATTTTAAATTTATTGATGATCCTGTTCGCTATCAAGATAAAAAGGACATGGTAGCGTGGCGCGGCGTGGGTTTTCAGCCGCATCGTAAAAAGGTGATTCATGCGTTTTACAACCATCCGCAATGCAATATTGGCCAGACCCGCCCGGTAGAAGGGAAACCATGGGAAAAGGGCTTTATGAGTATTGAAGAGCAACTGCAGTATAAGTTTTTGCTCTGTATAGAAGGCAATGATGTGGCCACCAACCTTAAGTGGGCTATGTCGTCTAACTCCTTGGTTATTATGTCAAAGCCAAAATATGAGACTTGGTTTATGGAAGGTAAGTTAGAGGCAGGCGTCCACTATGTTGAAGTGAAGGATGACTATTCGGATTTACCCGAAAAGATGGATTATTACCTAGCGAATGAGCAAGAAGCATTAGCGATCATTGAAAATGCGCACCAGTGGGTTGAGCAGTTCAAAGATAAACGTAAAGAGCGTTTGATCTCATTGATGGTTGCCGATAAGTACTTCGCTTTATCTCAGCAACAATAAAAAAGGGGCGAAACGCCCCTTTTTTATAATCTTAAGCTTCTAGAAATTGATCAACACCATTCTCACAGCGTTTAAGCTTGTTTTTAATGGTGTTCTCTAAAATCTCATCATTTTGTCCGAGTGACGCACGAGAGTTTTCTACGTGGTACAAGTGGTAGCCTACACCTGCGAATTTTAGGTAAAGACGTGACTTACCCGCATTCAACATGCGATGAACAAACTCGCTGTCTTCGCGTCCCCATCCAACAAAATCTTGGTTGAAGCCATTCACCTCGATGACATCTTGTCGCCAAAATGCCATGTTGCAACCGCGAGTGGCTTTATCGTTATTCCGCTCGTAAGAGAACCATTTCGATAGCAAGGCGTTGGTGATGCAGTTTTTACGATTGCGAATGCCTTTGCTGAAAATGGAAGGCACTAAGCCGTTTTCCATGATGGCCTTGCTGCAGCTTTCATCCGTTAACACACGTCCACCCTGCACAAACCAATTTGGTTTTGCGACTTGCTTATGTGATTCAATAAACGTTTGGGACAGCACCATGTCGCCATCAATCATGATGAGGTAGTCACCTGATGCTTTGGCGATCGCACGGTTGCGGCTCATTGAAAGCTGAAAGCCATTATCCTCGTGCCAACTATGAATCAGTGGAACCGGAAAACCTTCACGCATTTGGTCAACCATTGCTTTGGTATCGTCTCGAGAGCCATCATCTGCAACAATTACTTCGTCAGGCAAAACGGTTTGACGTTTCACGCTTTCTAACACCGCTTTTAATGCTTCTTTCCAGTTGTAAGTGGTGATAATTAAAGTCGTTTTCATGATTTTTTTGCCTGTTCACGTAAGTAGAGATCGATATATTTTACAAAAGTAGAGTGCATGCTTAGCCAAGCTAGAATGAAGCCATGCTTGCCATCAAGGAAGCCTCGTTTGAGAACATACATCTTCAAAAAGCTAGCAAGAGCGTGAACGATAGCGGTCGTTAAACCCGCTTTCTTTTTACCTTCACGTTCATCCGTCCAGGCCTTGAGGTAGCCAGTGGTTTTATTGATGTAATGATGAAGGTGCTCGTAAGTGTAGTGATGCAGTCGACCATCCAGTTTTTCAGTTTGATAGTTTTTCTCATCAACTTTTTCATGAACGAGCGAATCATTATATTGTGTATATTCGGTGCGATATAAGCGCACAATCCAGTCTGGAGACCAACCAGAATGGTAGATGAACTTACCAAACGCTGAGCTTAGTCGATTAAGTTTGTATAAAACGTTCGGCTTATTGGCTGATACCGCGTGTAAGATACTTTCTTTTAGCTCTGGAGTGACTTGTTCGTCCGCATCAAGCCACAAAACGTAGTCTGCCGTAACGTATTGCTGCGCCAGTTGGCGCTGTTTACCGAATCCTGGCCAATCTAGGTTGGTGTAAAACTTATCTGTGTATTGTCGGGCGATTTCTTCAGTGCGATCAGTGCTGCCCGAGTCTAGAAGGACAATCTCATCGACCCAATCTTTTACTGTGTCTAGACAAGCTTGTAAGTGCTTCTCTTCATTTTTTACAATTAAGGCAACGGCTAAGGTTGGTTTGGGCAAGGTCATTTCCTTCTTAACAAATCAAGACAGTAAGTTTACTGGTATTGAGGATACAAATCTTCTAAGACTTGATCGAACATGCTCATTACTTGAGTGCTGGTAATGCGGTTCATTGCCGTTTCATCTTTAGCGCGAGTTCGCCAACTTAACTCGTGACTGTTTTTACCTGTTTCCGCAAAGATCGTTTCTTCATACACTGAGACAACGTATTTTAGATAACGGTAAGGTCCCACTCGCAGCGGATTATGGTGTGCATAGAGCCCGATGATTGGCGTTTTCATGGCATTCGCCATGTGTGCTGGTCCGGTATCGGGGGCGATGACCATTTCAACCTTATCTATTAACGCAAGCATTTGCAGAATTGAACTTTGTCCAACTAAATTTAGACACGGCTCTTCCAAGCGAGATTGAATGGCTTCTGCCAGATCCAATTCTACCTGAGCAGGGCTGCCTGCCAGAATCACGTTCCAGCCTTTTGCTCTGGCGTGATGAATCACATCCACATAACCTTCCGCGTTCCAGTTTTTATAAGCTTTGCTCGCACCAGGCACAATCAGCAGGTTAGGTTTACTACGAGAAATATGAGACTCTGCCCAAGCTTGGTCGTGGTCTGAATAAGAAAGTACCCAGTCTAGTCCTGCCTTTGGTACCCCAATTTGATGGGCAAAGGCCATTAAGCCATCTGCGACATGCAGAGATTGCGGGGAAGGCACTTTGACATTGGTAAATAGTGTTTGAAAGTCCTGGCTTCTATCAGAAGAGAAACCAAGTTTGTATTTTGCTTTAATGCCCAACGTTGCGACACTCGCTCGAATCGCGTACTGCATATGCAATAGCGCATCAAACTCTCTGCCTTTCAGCTGTCGCCAAAGTGATTTGTAGCCATCAAGTCCCGCTTTTTTATCAAAAACAATCACTTCTACACCATCGATGGCGGCTAATAACTGGGCTTCAAGTTTACCCGTTATCCAAGTAATCTGGGTCGAAGGCCAGTGTTTCTGAATAGCTTGAATGGTGGCGATAGTATTGCAAACGTCTCCGATAGCGGACAAACGCAAGACGCATAGTGACGATGGGGCAGAAGTGAACATAATTATTGTCTGATTCGATGAATAGAGGCAGGTAAATTATGCAGACATCCCCAATAAATGTAAAATACACGGCTCGAATATAGCTAAGTACTGATAAGTGTTCTGCAATGTCAAAGACAACACCACATCAATCGCAAGAATCTGGCAAGCCGGGTAATACCGGACTAAAGCGCATCGTTAAAGCGACGGGTTATTCGATCCAAGGATTAAAAGCGGCTTTTAAGCATGAAGCTGCCATTCGACAAGAGTTGGCTCTGTTGAGTATTGCTGTGATTTTGGCTTGGCTAGTGGATGTCGGCATGGTTGAGCGTATCTTAATGATCGGGGTCGTGGTATTAGTCTTGATTGTAGAGCTTGTAAACTCAGCGATTGAGGCGGTAGTGGATCGTATCGGTATTGAACGGCATGAACTCAGTGGTCGAGCTAAAGATATAGGCTCTGCTGCCGTTATGGTTGCTTTGGCGTTTGCTGCATTTACTTGGTTGTATATATTAGCCAGCCGGTATTTAGGCTAGAGGGTGAGCGTATGATTCAACAGTATAAAAACAACAACCAAGTGATCTGGTTTGATGACGAGATCATTACAGACCCTAGCCAACCGATATTTGATGCGGAATACTGGCAGTCCTCCGACAAGGTGGTTGGCAGTGCGACAGGGCGAGGCACGACATGGTTTATCCAACTAGAGAACATGCAAGCGGCACTACGTCATTACCGTCGTGGCGGTTTGTTTGGGAAGTTAGTTAACGATCATTATTGGTTCTCTGGCTGGGATAACACCCGTTGTGCGCAAGAGTTTCAGCTTTTGTTGGCGCTAATTGAGGCTGGGGTGCACGTTCCTCGTCCTATTGCAGCAAGAGCCGTAAAGTCAGGACTCTTCTATCAAGCTGATTTATTAAGTGAGCGAATCCCAAACGCCAGAGATCTGGTTAGTATCTTGCAAGAACAGTCTTTATCGGTAGAAATGTATCAGAAAATAGGGCAAGAAATTGCCAAGATGCATCAGGTTGGCGTTAACCATACTGATTTGAATATCCACAATATCTTGATCGACGACAAAGATAAGGTATGGATTATCGATTTTGATAAGTGTCGTTTTGAAACTTCTGGTGACTGGAAGCATCAAAACCTAGATAGGTTAAAGCGCTCTTTTGAGAAAGAATTAAAAAGTAAGAATATTATTTGGTCTAAAACGGACTTTGATGAACTCGTAAGTGCCGTTGTGAATTTTTAGGATATGTAAAGTGAGGACATTGCTAAGAGTTTATACCTAGTACAACACATTTGTCTAAGTGCTAAAATATCGCAATTAGCATTCTAAATTATTTGAGGTACAGGTTTCGAACCTGAACAAGAAAGAGCATATTATGTTGAATTCAAAAACAGTCTTAATTACAGGTGGTACCGGTTCGTTCGGTAAACAGTTCATTAAAACCATTCTTGGACGCTATCCAGAAGTTAAAAAAATCATCATTTTTTCTCGTGATGAACTAAAACAGTTTGAGCTGAAACAAAAGTATCCTGCAAAAGACTTTCCTCAACTTCGCTTCTTCATTGGTGATGTGCGTGACCAAAATCGTATGATTCAAGCTTGTGAAGGCGTTGATGTCATCATCCATGCCGCGGCGATAAAGCAAGTTGATACTGCAGAATATAACCCAACTGAGTGTATACGAACTAATATTACGGGCGCAGAGAACGTTATTAATGCGGCGTTACATTGCGGTGTAAAAGATGTTGTAGCTCTTTCCACAGACAAAGCGTGCGCTCCCATAAACCTTTATGGTGCAACGAAACTGGCGTCTGATAAGTTGTTCACTGCTGCCAATAACATCAAAGGCTCTAAAGATATCCGTTTCAGCGTTGTACGTTATGGTAATGTCATGGGCTCTCGTGGTTCAGTGATCCCATTCTTTTTGAGCAAACGCGAAGAAGGTATTCTACCAATCACTCATGAAGATATGACGCGTTTCAATATCTCATTGCAAGATGGTGTGAACATGGTGATGTACGCTCTGGAAAATCACTTAGGTGGTGAGATTTTTGTACCGAAAATCCCATCTTACAAAATCTTAGATATCGCTGAAGCTATTGCTCCTGAGTGTGAAACTAAAGTTGTAGGTATTCGCCCAGGTGAAAAGCTCCATGAAGAGATGATCACCGATACTGATTCGCTAAATACGATCGACCTTGGCAAATACTACGCAATTCTTCCTTCTGTTTCGTTCACCTATACAGAGCAAGAATACCTCGAACACCACAAAGCGAAAAAAGTACCGTTTGGTTTCAAATACAATTCAGGTACGAATACAGAGTGGGAAAGTATTGAAGGCCTACGTGAGCTAATCAAAGAGCACGTTGATCCAAACTTTACAGTGTGAGAATAGTAGTGATTCCTTACGGTAAGCAAGATATTAACCAGCAAGACATTGACAGTGTTATTGACGTTTTGAAGTCGGATTTTCTGACGCAGGGCCCCCAAGTTCCTGTATTTGAGCAAGCACTTATCGATCATACAGGTGCAAGCTATGCCCTGGCTGTAAATAGCGCTACATCAGCATTACACATTGCTTGTCTTGCGCTGGGACTAGGTGAGGGGGATTGGCTTTGGACGTCGCCTATTACCTTTGTCGCGTCAGCAAACTGCGGTTTATACTGTGGTGCACAAGTCGACTTCGTAGATATTGACCCTGATACTTACAATATGTGTCCAAAACGCCTTGAGGAAAAGTTAATCAAAGCGAAAGCAGAAGGTCAGCTTCCGAAAGTTGTTGTGCCGGTGCACTTATGTGGTCAACCATGCGATATGGTGGCGATCGCCAAACTGGCGAAAGAGTACGACTTCAAAGTCATTGAAGATGCTTCACATGCAATTGGCGGCAAATATCAAGGCTTGCCGATAGGGAATTGCGAATACTCGGATATCACTGTCTTTAGCTTCCATCCCGTTAAAATTGTTACGACGGCTGAAGGTGGCGCAGCAATGACCAACCAAAAGGCTTTGTCTGACAAGATGACTTTGCTTCGAAGTCACGGTATTACTCGTGACCCTGAGCAAATGGAGGGTGAAAGCCATGGTGGTTGGTATTATCAACAGGTTGATTTAGGTTTTAACTACCGTATGACCGAGCTTCAGGCGGCACTGGGTGTATCTCAGATGCATCGTTTAGACGCTTTTATTACCGCTCGTCATCACCTTGCAGATCGTTACAATCAGCTATTGAAGTCTTTACCAGTGGTATTGCCATATCAATTGGAGAATACCTACTCGGGCCTTCACCTTTATGTAATTCGTTTGCGGTTGGACAAGATCTCTTTGACACACAAAGAGGTATTTGACGCACTGAGAGGCAAAGGTATCGGAGTCAACCTGCACTACATTCCAGTCCATACTCAACCTTACTATGAAAAAATGGGCTTCAGTGAAGGTGATTTCCCAGAATCTGAACGCTATTACCGTGAAGCTATTTCTCTTCCTATGTTCCACGCGATGAGTGAAGAGCAGCAAGATACGGTTGTTCGAGTTCTTACTGATGTATTGCAGGGGCGTTAATGAAAGTCGCAATTATTCCTGCACGTGGCGGTAGTAAGCGCATACCGAGAAAAAATATCAAAGTATTTCATGGTAAACCTATGATTGCTTACTCTATTGAAGCTGCCATTGCCTCTGGCTGCTTTGATAAAGTGATCGTTTCGACCGACGATACAGAAATTGCAGCCGTTGCCGAGGCTCATGGTGCGCATGTTCCATTTCTCCGTCCAGCAGATATCTCCGATGACTATGCTACAACAATGGATGTCATGGCTCATGCTATCCATTGGTGTCAAGATGAAGGTTGGGATATTGACGCTGTATGTTGTTTATATGCAACGGCTCCATTTGTATTGCCGAAGGATTTACAACAAGGCTATGCACTTTTGCAAGGCGAAGGTGTGCAATTTGCTTTTAGTGCTACTTCATTTCCATTCCCAATTCAACGCGCGATTAAACTTGATTCAGACGGCTCTGTTTCGATGTTTTCCCCTGAAAATGAACAGGTAAGGTCTCAAGATCTCGAAGAGGCTTATCACGATGCAGGACAGTTTTATTGGGGGAAAACCAGAGCATTTTTAGAAAAGTACTCTATTTTTTCTCCTCATTCGAAAGCGGTACTTTTACCTCGTAATCGAGTTCAAGATATTGATACCCCCGAAGATTGGGAGCTTGCTGAATCTTTATTTTCTGTGCTAAAGCTCACCAATTAACATTTAGGATGAAGTATGAAGGTTGTTTTTCGAGTCGATGCATCTTTGTTGGTTGGTAGTGGGCATGTTATGCGTTGTCTCGTCTTGGCTGAAGAGTTTGCGCACAAAGGACATGACGTCGAATTTGCTTGTTCTCCATTAGAAGGAGACATGCGTGCGTTTATTCGTGAACGTGGATTTCAGGTGACAACTCTTGCCAAACCAAGGGAAGTTATAGAACCGCTTCACGATGCCGATTATGCAGCTTGGCTTCAAAAGAGCATATCTGAAGATGTGCAAGATTTCCTAACAGAAATCACTTATGCAGACCTTGTTGTCACTGATCACTATGCAATCGGGATTGAATGGCAAGAGCAAGTTATCGCTTCATTAGATTGTCGAATGCTTGCTATTGATGATCTCGGGCGATGCCATAAAGCTGACTTGATCTTGGATCAAACGTTAGGGCGTGATGAAGCTGCTTACTCTGCATCCCAATCTAAGGTCTTAGCGGGCAGTGAGTTTGCTTTATTGAGATCAGATTTCGCGAGCAAGCGAGAATCAGCGCTTTCTAGAGATATTTCTAACAATCCTCTGAAAGTGCTGGTATCGATGGGTGGGATTGATGCTCCTAACGCAACTTTCAAAGTATTAGAATCTTTATGTGGCAAAGTAGAGGCCAAGTTTACTGTATTGTTGTCGCCTAGAGCGCCTCACTTTGACCAAGTTAAAGAGTTGTGTGCATCTAGAGCTGACGTTTCGCATCTCGACTTTGTCTCTGATATGGCAAGTTTAATGCTAGAGCATGACATCGCTATAGGGGCTCCAGGTACCACAAGTTGGGAAAGAGCTTGTCTTGGGCTACCCAACGTAATCGTTCCTTTAGCAGAGAACCAGCAACTAATCTGTAAGCAGTTAGTAAAGCATTCAGCATCATTAAAAGTTGATATCGAGGATATCCCTAGTCGATTGCTAAGTGAGTTCTTGACAGTTCTGAAGCAGTGGCCCCAATTCAAAGATGCTAATCTTTCCCTTTGCGACGGGCGGGGGGCGCGACGAGTCTCTTATGAGGTTGAGTTGTTACTTGATGAGACGACTGATGGATTATCTCTCAAGCCTGCTTCGCAAGAAGATATCGCATTGATTTATGAATGGCAGTGTCACCCAGAGACGAGAAAGTACGCATTGACTCCTGAGGTCCCTACATGGGTTGAGCACCAAGCTTGGATGTTTAAAAAACTGAAATCAGCCTCTGACTACTTTTACATGATTGTTAGTAGGGATGACGGCAATAAAGTTGGAGCAGTACGCTTAGATAGAACAGAACCTGGACATTATTTGGTATCAATATTTCTTGACCCTAAAAGCTATGGAAAAGGGATTGCGTTTAAAGCTCTAAGTATTGTGGATGCAATTCATCCTGATGTCACTCTACATGCTACGGTATTGAAAGCAAATAGTGCATCTCAACGACTCTTCCAAAAATGTTGCTACCAACAAATCGACGAAGAAACTTACATTCGACGACCAATCGATTGAGGCAAAAATGAAACCATTTATTACCATTGACGGCCGTAAAGTTGGGCCAGACTTCCCTCCTTATATCATCGCAGAATTATCCGCTAACCATAATGGGGATATTAATCGTGCTTTCCAAATCATGGAAGAAGCGAAGAAGGCGGGTGCAGACGCGATAAAATTACAAACCTATACTCATGAAACTATTACTATGGATTGTGACTCTGAAGAGTTTCAAATTCATGGTGGTTTATGGGATGGGCAGACTTTGTATGAGTTATATAAAGGTGCTCATATGCCATGGGAATGGCATAAGCCGTTATTCGAAAAAGCTCAAGAGTTAGGTATTACTATCTTTAGTTCTCCTTTCGATTTTAGCGCAGTAGAGCTTTTGGAAGAACTCGATGCTCCGGCTTATAAGATTGCTTCGTTTGAAGTGATTGATCTACCTCTTATTAAACGCGTTGCCCAAACAGGCAAGCCAATGATCATTTCAACGGGAATGGCGAATCAAGAAGAGATTGCTGAAGCTATTAAGACAGCAAAAGATAATGGTTGTCAGGAGTTGGTTGTGCTTCATTGTGTCAGTGGTTACCCTGCACCTGCAGACCAATACAATCTAAGAACGATTGCAGATATTGCCGAGCGTTTTGATGTTCTTTCAGGTTTATCTGACCACACTATTGATAACGCGACAGCAGTGACATCTATCGCCCTTGGTGCTTGCTTAATTGAGAAGCATGTAACAATGGATCGCAATGGTGGTGGCGCTGATGATAGCTTCTCACTGGAGCCTCTAGAGTTACAGGCATTGTGTAAAGATACGAAAACAGCGTGGCAAGCTCTTGGTAAGGTTAATTATGAAAGAACTGAAGCGGAAAAAGGTAATGTGAAGTTTCGTCGCTCTCTTTACATTGTGAAAGATATTAAAGAGGGCGAAATATTAACGCCAGAACATGTTCGTAGTATTCGTCCCGGATTTGGTCTAGCACCAAAGTATTATGATGAAGTGATTGGAAAAACTGTAAAAAAGAATATTAGTCGTGGAACTCCAGTCTCTTTTGAACTTATCTAACGGTTATAACTAAGTTCAATCCTCTTTTTATATTCTAATAGCGAGTAAAAAATCACACACTCCTATCTATACTTTAAAAGTAGTGTGTGATTTTTAGAAAGTAGTAATAGATTGAAAGGTAAGACGATTAAAGAGGATTTAAGTGCTTTAATGATGAGTTTTTATTTTCTAGTCTAGACATAAGCAATACCTAGCTGAGCATTGCTTATGTTTGGTTAAAAAGTAGAACTACGATTTTATTGATTTTAAGTAATATTTTGTATATTTACTCTCTATTTTTTGTAGTAGAGACTTCTTCCTTTTTATTTCTTTGCCATTTATATAGCCTTTCTTGTTATTAAACGAATATCCGTGAACCTTGAATCCTGGATTTATCATATGGCTTGCCATTTTTAGGCAACCTAATTTATTATCTATTGGCTCCAAATCGCTTTCTATTAAGGTAATTAGTTCTTTGGTTGATGTTGGGTTGTAAGTTATATTTAAATGTCGATAGAAACAGTTACCTAATAGGATTGATGGTTTGCTCCAGTATGTCGCCTCTACACCAATACTACTACCAAATGTTATAATTGCATCGCAATTATACATTAGATTATAAGTTGAAATTTTACTTTCAGGTGGAATTACAACAAAGTTATCACTTTTTAGTGCCAATAGTTTTTCTAGGTAAGATTTTTGAGTGCCACGAAGATTTGGGTGAATCCTAAGATAGAAAATAATATTATGATCCTTCGCGTAATTAGAAATAAACGTAAGGCCTTCATATTGGTTTTTAAATAATCTGTTTTCTTCCCAGCTTCCTCCAATGGCCATAAATTCATCTTCTGAACTATTGAATATAGCGATCTTCTTTTTTTTTGGATCCCAGTTGTCAGGTAAGAGGTCTTTATTCTGCTGTTTGGTATAAGACTCTTCATTGCTAAATAGTGATTTTGCTCTATTATTGAAGAATTCTATCGCTCTTTGTTCAGTCTTTGCATAGCCCAGATTTTTAAACAAGCTTTCTACTAAATATCCATTATATGCAATATCATGAGGCATTGCATTTTCAAAAATCATTGCATTGTCTTTGCTAAAGTTTAACTCAACAACAGTAACTGGGATATTTTTTATTTTTGCTAAATCAAAAAAACTACGATAAGTATTCAAACGAGAGTTAAATAATACGAACTTATCAAATGAAAAATGTTGTTGTAACTGCACAACAGAATCGGTTAGCTTACAGGCAGTAGACAGATATTTATCTATAATTAATCTAGTTTTTTTATTACTATAGTCAATATCAACACTACGTGTAAGAGATGCATAACTAGATAAGGCTGAGTAGCCCACATTTGTACCTTTATATTTAATAGCTTTTAGTTCTTCAGTGGAATGGTAGTTAAATTTATAACTTCTTAATCCTAAAGTTTCCTCGTGTTTATAGCCACCGATAAGGTGAGACAACGCTTCTCGAGTCCGACGTTTACAAGAACGGCAGGTAGATGGAAGGCCTAGAGGATTGTATAAGCAGCTATCATCGGAACCCGAGCAAGTTAATATCGTAATATCATTACCTTGCTTAATCAGTTCATTAGTATAGCTAAGCGTTATTTCTAGGTTTGGACTATGAGCTCCAATTGGAAGTTGGACTAAGATTTTATTAGTCATTTTGCCTCTCAAATACGATAAAAACTAGAAAAGAGTTGTTCATTAATAATGGGGTTGAATTTTTATATTAGATACTTATATTTTGTTAAGAGTTCTATTTAATGCGCCTTTATTTTCTTTTAGCCACAAGTTAGCTCTATGAACACTTTTTGACGCTGTGTTACATGATAGAATGATTAGTATTGTTTCTGCTAAGGATGTAAAATCATCAATTAGGTAGATCGCCTTACATTCACGAAGACTATTTATTATTTCTATAAAGTTGAAGTAGCTTGGTCCATTGATAGTTGGTTTAGAGAGTGCAATAGGCTCTAGCACATTATGACCACCAACCTTATCTCCAATTAGGCTTCCACCCATAAAGCAGATGTCCGCTGCGCCCATCAACGTTAGCATCTCACCCATTGTATCGCCGAGATATACTTGAGTATTCGTCTCTACTGCATGCGTTGAAGTACGACGCACAGTTTTAAATCCTTGCTGTTGGCAAAGCGTGAATACATCATCAAATCGTTCTGGATGGCGAGGAACCAAAACGAGTAAAGCATTTGGATGAGATTTTAAAACTTGTCTATGTGCATCTAATACCTGTTCGTCCTCGCCTTTGTGGGTGCTAGCTGCAATCCAAATCGGACGATCGTTTCCAAGTTGGGCTCGAAGCTGCTGTCCTTGCTGTTTCACTTGCTCTGATATTTGAATATCGAACTTAATCGAGCCAGTAACGGATAGTTTCTTTTTCTCAACGCCTAAGCGTTCGAAGCGCTCTGCATCTGAATCCGTTTGGCAGAGTACTTGAGTTAGGCATGGATGAAGCTGGTTAAAAAGCCGCTGTATTTTGGCGTAGTTCTGACACGATTTTTCAGATAGGCGCGCATTCACGACAGTTATAGGGATACCCGCTTTGTGAACATTGTGAAGCGTGTTTGGCCACAGCTCAGTCTCAATGATCAACATCTGTTTTGGCTGCACTGCTTTAAGAAAACCTTTGATAGCGAACCCAAAGTCAATTGGCATATAGCGGTGTTCAATTAAATCACCCAACTTAGCAATCTGTTCAGCTCCCGTACTTGTTGTTGTTGTAACTAGAATAGATTGTTCGGGGTTTTGTTCCTTAAGGGCTTTAATTAAAGGTGTTGCTGCTATGCTTTCACCAACAGATACGGCATGTATCCAAATAGGTTTGTCGTTGCTTTTTAGCTTGGGAGTGATACCAAAGTGCTCTTTCCAGCGAGAGCCGAACTTAGGCTTATTTGGTTTGCTCTTGTACAAACCAAATAAAAGTAGCGGTGACGCTAGGGCGAGTAGTAAGGTATAAACAATACGAACTAACATGAGCTTATCGTAATGGCGTCAAATTTTTGGATGCTATCTAGCACTTGCTTAGGCGAAAGTTCTGTCAAGCACTTGAGGTGTTTGTATTGACATTCACGCTGGAAACAAGGGCGACAATCAATATCGGTATGAACAATCTCCACTTTTTCTGCGAGTGGGGGGGTGTACTTCGGTGAAGTTGAGCCATATACGGCAACAACATTACAACCAACCGCAGCTGCCACATGCATTAAGCCTGAGTCATTCGCGACAACAGTCTTGCATGCAGCAAGTAGGTCGACCGCTTCAATTAAGCTAGTTTGGCCTGCTAGAACATGAATGTGCTCATGGAATTGTGTCGGAACAAGTGCGCGAATATTGTTACAAGTCTCTAAGTCCTTTTGAGAGCCAAACAACCAGATTTGATGCCCAGATCGAGCCATTTGCGTCGCAACTTCAGCGTAGTGTGTTTCGGGCCATTTTTTGGCTGGACCAAACTCTGCTCCTGGGCACAGTCCAATAATTGGTTGGTCTTGCGTTAAGTTGAACTTTTTTATCGTGGCTTGTTGCTCTGCCGCGTTGATTGCAAGGCGTGGGCGAGGCAAGGTTTCAAGCCCGCCGAGAGAGTTAGAATCCACCATTTCTGCTTTTGGATAAGCTAACGCTACATAGCGCTCTACCATGTACTGAAAAGACTTCATGTTAGGGCGTAAGTCATTCAATAAACCATAGCGCATTTCGCCCTTCCAGCCAGTACGAAGAGGAATGTTTGCAAACCATGGGATCAGTGCTGATTTTGCTGATTTAGGCAAGATATAGGCGTGGTCGTATTGCTTTTCACGTAATGATTTACCAATTTCCCTGCGGCCTAATAAGTTAAACTCACCATGACCGATAGGCATTTCAATCGCTTGATGGATTTCTGGCATACGCTCAAGAATCGGTTTACACCATCCTGGAGCGATAACGTCAATTTGGCTATCTGGATGGCGTTGCTTTAATACGATATATAACGATTGCGACATTACCATATCGCCGACCCATGCAGGGCCAATGACTAAAATCTTCATGCTTTGTTTTTCCAGTATAGGAATTTCAAAATTGACTCATAAGTTCTAAAAAGTTCAGCGTATATTTTATTCGCAAGAGTCATTTTGGATTTATCTTTTCTTTTACCACCAATCGTCGAAGCAATCTCTGCTCTAGTAAAGAGATCTGGAGACACGCTGTAAACTTGAACACCATGTCTCCATGGTTTTTCCATGTAGTCATCGACTGGTTCAATAAACTCTTGAGCATGCATAACAAACTTTGAGGCTGCTTTAGGTGTGACGATATAAGCGGTGGTACCACAAGTGCCTGCTGAGTATCCCCCTAGCATATGATTATCATCAATAGGTACGATTGGGGTGAATACACGCTTCTGAGTGGCAGACAACTTGATGTAGTCATAATTAGAAGTCAATGGAAGGGTATGTTCGAGTACTTGCTTCAGCCCTTCGACGGGGTCGACGTTGTCTTCTAAGATGACGATCGGTTCATCAAGCTCAACACAGCGAACCCACAACTCGTAATGGCTTGCAAAACAGGCGACTTCACTGGTTTTTAATTGATACCCTTTGCGGCGTAGAGTAATGGTAGGACGACTTTTTTCTGAATGAAGAAAACGGTCAACAGAGCCATCTATTGCATCAAAAAATTCAAACGTAATGCCTTGTTGTTTTAACTTTTCTTCAATACGTTCTCGGCGATCTAGAGATCGAGCCAAGCTTACGACAAATACTTTCACTGCACTTTCCAGTCGCTGTTATATCTTGGTTTAAACAAATTGTAATAGTTATTGCCGTCTTCTTGAGAGTGCAGCAACTGTAGTACCCACATATATTGTTCGGGTTTATCACCGACAAAATATTCAATGGCTTCATTACAGGTACGAGCGTCTTGCTCTTCGCCTTTATCCAGCTCAAACGCTGGTAAAATCTCAATATCAAACGTACCATCTTCAGTGTTCATCGACGCAAATAGAGGCAGTACTTTTGAGCGTGATAGTTTCGCAATTTTGCCTAAACCAGGTAGCGTTGCTTTACGTGTTGCAAAAAAATCCACAAACACACTATGCTCTGGGCCGTGATCTTGATCGGGTAGGTAATACCCTACATAGCCATCTCGAATGGATTTCAGGAAAGGCTTAATGCCACCTGAGCGTTCATAAACACGGCCACCGTATTGGACTCTTTGCTTGTGCATTAGCCAGTCAGCAACATCATTCTTTTGTTTCTTCGCCATTGCAGAAACTGGCATTCCCATTGACGCGAGCAAGATAGCAGGCACATCAATTGCCCAAGAGTGGGGAACCATTAAAATCACATTTTCGTTGTTATCAATGTGCTGTCGTAAAATGTCTAGGCCGCGAATTTGGCAACGGTTCTGAAGCCATTTTGGTGAGCGTAAACTTAGTAACCCGAAGCGAAAAAAGAACATGGCTGCTGTGTAGAGTGTTTTTTCTATCAAAGCTTCACGTTCTTGGAACGACTTTTCCGGAAAACACAGCTCAAAGTTAACCCTCGCTCGGTGAGCTGGCCCCTTGTGGGATTTCGACAGTTTTTTGGCTATGGTTTTCGCCAACCACTTTTGTAAACCCAGTGGCATTAATGATAAAGGTAAAAATAAGATAACACCTAACCACGTGCCCCAGTACTTAGGCGACAGAAAGTGGCGCTTAAACTCAGGGTTATATGCTTTAGGGTCGAAGTCATCACGTTTTATGGTCATGGCGTGTCTAGTTACCTATTCGTGTACGGGCGAAGTGGTTTAAATGAGAAAAAAGATAGTTAGGAATGATACAGGCTATTGCATTTGAGTAAAGGTGGCAGGTTATGGTTCTACCACCTTGTGGTGCTTAACTGTTTTGGATAGTCAAGTATTCGGCAACGCCTTCTGCAACTGTCTTGAATTCAACATCACAGCCTGCGGTGCGCAGTTTGGTCAGATCCGCTTGTGTGAATTCTTGGTAAGCGCCTTTTAGGTGCTCAGGGAATGGGATGGTTTCAATCTCGCCTTTTCCATGATGGGCAATGACCGCTTTTGCTACTTCTTCAAAAGATTCTGCACGACCAGTACCACAGTTGAAGATGCCAGAAACACCATTTTCAAGGAACCACAGGTTTACTTTACATACATCACCAACGTAAACGAAATCACGCTTAAAAGACTCGCTACCTGCAAACAGTTTTGGATTTTCACCTGCGTTTAGTTGGTTGTTCAGATGGAATGCAACAGATGCCATGCTGCCTTTGTGATCTTCACGTGGGCCATATACGTTGAAGTAACGGAAGCCGGTGATTTGAGAAAGGGTCTCACCATGTTCTTCAGCGTCTTGCCATAGACGACGAACGTAGTTATCAAACTGCTGTTTCGAGTAACCGTATACATTTAGTGCGCCTTCGTATTCGCGTTCTTCAACGAAAGTATCTGTATCGCCGTAAGTGGCTGCTGAAGAAGCGTATAGGAATGGAATCTCGCGATCTAAACAGTAATGAAGCAGCTCTTTAGAGTACTCGTAGTTGTTTAGCATCATGTACTTACCATCCCACTCAGTCGTTGCAGAGCAAGCACCTTCGTGGAAAATTGCCTCAATCGGACCAAAATCATCGCCCGCCATAATTTGGGTCAGAAAGTCGTCACGATCCATGTAATCTGTGATGTCCAGATCAACTAAGTTCTTAAACTTTTTGCCATTTTTTAGGTTGTCGACAACCAGGATATCGTTAATACCAGCTTCGTTTAGTGCTTTAACAATGTTGCTGCCGATCATGCCAGCGCCACCAGTTACGATGATCATAGAACTTCCACCATAGATTAAAATTTTCTCACGAATTCTAGCAAGAAACGAAAAGTAGCGCTATTGGAAGCAGGGAGATAGGTTTGAGTCTTCTATGACTCAGTATCTAGATATGAAAAAGGGAGCCGAAGCTCCCTTGATTACTTTATTCCACATCCGAACGGTTAGGCCTTTGATACCAAGGGTTTTGCTCATCGGTCAACTCAATCAAGCTGTATTTACGTCCGAGTTTCTGTCCTCCGTCACGAGTAAGAGGCTGCCAACTAAAGTTCGCACGATTGTTGCTTGGCTTAACGGTCATGATGTCAAATGGAATCGACAAGTAGAAACCTTTGGTAAAGCTACCTTCACCAAATTCATCCGCAGACAAGTCTGTAAATGACGCAAAGGCACCAGCAATTACGCCACTCTTGAACTGCTTAGAAACATTGATTTGTGTACCAACATCACCAGCTAGGAACTGACCAACATCGACTTGGATCATCAAATCTTGTAGGAATTCCCATTGAGGGTAGTAGTATCCAGATACAAAACCAGTGAAGCCTTTATCAATAACTTGGAACGGACGTCCATATTCTGGCACGTTTTGCCATTTCTCATCGTAAACACCGAAGTAACTTTGTGGATCACGTTGAGAAATTAAGTTGACGTCAGCGCCAATCGCCCAGTTAGCTCCTTGTGGTCGGTAAAGAAACTCGGTACCTACTCCGGCAAACATGCTCTCCAGATAACCCGCGTAGAATTGCTGGTCCATTGTATTGGAATACTCTTGGAACCAAGTCAATTGTAGGTTTGACATGGTTACAGCATGTTCATTTTGGTAAGCGCGGAACATGGTGCGAACACGAGGAACGGTAGTACCATCAGGTGGAGTGACATAGTTAAACTTATCGTAGTTGTTATACCAATCCCAGTATAACGAGCCGCCAATTTCAAGGTTGTCCGTCAGCCAGTATGAGGCATTACCGCTTAGTCCTACACTAAAGAGGTAGAAGTCTTCTGCGTTACCGAGAGTTTGAACAAGCTTCGGTGCAAAACCCCAATCAAAACGTTCAAAACCATCATAGACAGATTCTCCACTTGGCTTATTGCTAGCTTTTGCGGTTGCGTCTTCTATTTTGGGGTTGATGTAATTAACTTGGGCAAAGTCGCGATATTTCTCCTTGGAAATAATCGTTTGTTCGCCGACTAAGCCTCGGCTACGTTCATTGATCGCATAGGTATCAATATCGTCAGGCATTTCATTATGGAGTACAGCTGCCGCTTTTTCGTGTGCCTCTGTACGGTCACGATATTTTTTCTGCTCACCAACGACAGTTACTGTATTGTTATCAACATAAACACGCGTGTTTCGGTAACCAGCAATTTTGTCTAAATCTTCTGTTACACGTTCCCAGTCAACATCAGACAGTTCTTCTGGTTGGTTATCTTCGACTTCTGGCGTAGGCTCATCTCGCCAGAATGATGGCATGTCATTGAAGTTAGTGTTGAGCGTTAAACCTGCGACCAAAGTGTCTCCGCGTTCATAACTTAAACGGAAATCGGCCATTCCTAGACGGTAGAGCACACCAAAGTTCCATGGAGTATGTGGTGTCATGTCTACGCCACCGCTCACCACAGGGAATTCTTCGCTGTAATCGTTACTGTCGTACTCAAGCTTAAAGCGAAGAGGGGCGTGTAATGTCTGATATTCAACACCACCAAACAATGCTGCTGCTCCCTTGAACACACGGTCAAAGTTGGTTGTCCCACCCGTTTCTAAAAAATCGGCAGGACGTTCACAAAATCGCTCTGATAGCTTACAAGCCGGATTAGAAATATTGTCACGAGTGCCTAGCGAACCCCAGCCCATACCTAAGGTAAGATCAAAGGTACCTAACTTTGGATTGGAGTATCGCTTGGTTGCCGCTATGTATTCTCCATCGAACAAGCCAGTGCCCGCAAAATCTCTCACTCCAAGCGAAAGTTCGGGAAGGTATTCTGATTCGTTCAGTAAACGAATTTTGAAGTCAATGCCTTTATCAGTATAGTTAGTATCATCGGAGAAACTCGGGTCACTACTATAAAGTAAATCTCGAACAGAAGTATAACGAATGGTTGTTTCTAGCCAAGGCATGAGTTGTAGAGTGATGTTGTAAAAAAGGTACTCATCACTACCGGTAACAGAAAAGTTGAATTCCCCTTCAGGAGCCATACGTCCTGTTGGCATTTGCATTAAACCAACGCCACCGAAGTCTGTTTGGGATGGTCGTAAAGGAGGAGCCTCAAAGGGCATCTCTTGAGCCCAAACCAATGCTGGGCCCATTAAAGCAAGAGTTAAGCTTTTTCTAATTGGCATCATTGTGGTCTCTTTGCGGAATTTGGTATCAGTTGAGTGAGTAGGCGGACAATATCTTGGTCCATTTCGGAGTATTCAAGATCACCAAACGGGACATATACCAATGTCAGAGGTGGTAAATAATATTGTGTTGTTAACCAAGCTCCGTGATGCGGTTTAACTACATGACCATCTGGGTAGATCAACACTGGCGGTGTTGATAACGTACCAATGTTACTTTTCAAACTCTCTATTTGTCTCTGCAAAGGGATGCCTGCCTGGTCCTTAACGGAATACACGCTATTTAGGTTTCCCAAGTAATACACTTTCTCCTCGCGTAGAGGGCTTGCGAGTAGGTAATTGCCGCGCAACAGTGGGTTGTCGAATTTATTTAGTCGAATTTTATCAACATCGATCGCGGACAGTAAGCGTGGAGCAAAGCTTTGCTTCTTAATGAATTTGTAGAATGGGTGTGCAACCAAATTGTGTTGAATCATTTGATTGAGTACCGAGTTCTTTAAAGCGGTAGAGGTTTTCTCGGCACGATCCGATTTGTCAAACAAAGTCGTACCAAGAGAGTATTGCAGAGAGGCGCTTTGCTCCTTAGCAAGTTCTAACACACTTTCTAAACGAGCTGAACCTTGGAATTGTAGCTGTTTGCCTACGTCCAGCAACTCAACATTTAATGGCTGTGTAGTAGAGGTTTCTGTTTGAGCTAAACTATATGAGCTCAAAAGTGGCATGACCAAACAGAATAATGTGATTAGTCGCTTGCTCATGATTTGCGATACCCCTTCAAAATGGTCAACTCAACCGGAATCATATTAGGTCCTAAATATTGTAAGGTTTTAACAACCTGACCTAGTTCATCAACCCAATAAATATTCTCGACACTGTGGGAAAGACTACTAAACTCAACAGTTTCTTTATATACATTGGTCGTCGCGCTAGACATTGGTGTCGTCAACGTTTCTTGACCAGAGTAAGAACGAGTCACACTTGCTGGAAAGCCATAACGATATTGTGTCGCCCAGTCGTATGAGAGTGCGTAGTTGACAGAGGCTGAATCAGAAGAAAAATCTGGCACATCACCATAAACACCCGCTAAGTCCCCATTCTGTAGACCTATCGTTTTGACGATATGCCCATTCTCCGTAACGATCATAGCTTTGTCAGCACTTACCCATTTTAGTTGTGTTTTTCCATTGAGAGGGTTTTTCTCTGCAAAAGCTAAAACAACAAAGACCTGTTTTTGATTCCCAAGTCTCAAATAGGCACTGGCATAAGGAACGGCATTTATTTCTTCTGGGGTCATCTCTACATCGATGTAGTTACCGTAAGCTTCTTGGACGGTTGCTGAAACATCATTGAATTTCTGTGTGCAGCCAAAGAGCAAACCTAGTAGCGGAAGAGTGAGGAGTGGTTGTATCCATTTGGACGTTCTGAAGATGTTCATTGATCCCTCTTGCAAATAAAATCGCCCTGAATCATTCAGGGCGATTATCTTCTGTCTACGAAACGAAATTAGTTAGTAGAAGTAGAAGTAGAAGTAGATGTTGAAGTAGATGTTGAATCGCTATCTGACGCTGCAACTGCTACTACAGTTACTGCTGCTGCCGCACCTACTGCTACAGCTGTTGTGCCTGTTGCAGATGCAGAAGCTGCGCCTGCTGAACCTGCTTCTTCTGCTGCAAATGCAGTTGATGCGCTTAGAGCCATAAGAATAGCTAGAGCTGTATTCTTCATTATTAATCCTTGTATATCCGGTATAAAAACATCGATGTTTGGTAGCATAAAAAATGCTCCAAATTATATTCTAGATAAAAAAGCCTTAGCATGTAAATAGTTTCTTATTTTGCTATGGCTTACGATCTCATTTCTAACACCAGCGTGACATTGTGCGGTTATCTTGCTCCCTTGCTTGCTGATAAACTATCAAGAGTGCATAATTTGTCGGCCTATTTCCTCCAGGACTAGAGGTTTGGAGTTAATAGGTCGTTTTTACTTACACCATATGGAAAGCGATACAGTGGCTTACGCTCAACGCCTCAGGGCGGTAGCGTACCAACTCTTCAGTATTTAATGGCCTGCATAGCACGCTTAACTTTGCTTTGGCAGTCCATATTATTACCAGTACTAGGAACTTTTTACGTGATAAGAAAGCAGCATTGTTTAGGAATACTTAGTGCACTGGGCTTAAGCCTGAGTTCTTTTTCAGCGTCAGCCGATTTTTATGCTGGTGCGTTAGTGAGCTACTCAAATGCAGAACTGAAAAGCTCGTCTTCTGAGTCCGTAAAAGAGGGGAGTCCTTTTCTTCTTAGTGCGCAAGCTGGTTATTTCTTTAATGACTATATTGGCTTAGAAGGGCGTTATGGGACATCAGTTCAACGTGACAGCGGTCTTGCCGTTGATAGCGTTTTGAGCGGCTTTGTTAAGTTGAATATGCCAGTTTCAGAGCGAGTTGCACTTTATGGTTTAGCTGGGTATTCAAGCGTTCAGCTCGATCTACAAAATGTAGGTTCTCACAAAGAACAAGGATTTAGTTTTGGGTTAGGTATGCACTACGCTTTAAACAACCAAAGCGCGGTGATATTTGAGTTCGTTGATAACGTCTCTGAAGACCAAGTTCGCCTTAACTCGATTACACTGGGTTTTCAGCACCGATTCTAATTTAAATACCTAGAGCTCAAACTTGGGGCTAGGGTCTTTTATTCAATTATTATAGTGACATACCATGTTTAAAGGATATTTCTCTATTGCCGCTTTTATATTGGCAAGTACGTTTGCGTCTTATTCGATGGCACAAACACCCACTCCAGAACAAATAAAAATGTTTCAAAATCTACCCGCCGACCAACAACAGGCCTTGGCGAGTAAATATGGTTTCTCCATTCCTTCTAGTTCATCTTCAAACAAGTCTCCTTACGAAAACCCGCAAGTAATCAAACCTAGGGCTGAATCTAGTGGTGCTGTATCTTCCAATATAGAGGAACAATGGCTCAAAAAAGACGAGAAGGAAGAGCTTAAACGCTTTGGTTTAGATCTTTTTGCTGGTTCTCCAAGCACGTTTGCTCCGATCAGTGATGTTCCTGTACCGGCAAATTACACTGTGGGGGCTGGTGATGAAATCATTGTGCAGTTGTTTGGTAAGGAGAACGAGACACATCGCTTACGTGTAAATCGCGCAGGCACAATCAACTTCCCCTCACTTGGGCCGGTAAATGTTGCTGGCATGCACTTTTCTGATGTTCGAGACTCTCTTACACAACGTGTAAAAGAACAAATGATTGGTGTGCGCAGTGATATTTCATTGGGTGAATTGCGCACAATGCAAGTGTTTGTAATGGGTGATGCATATAAGCCAGGTGCCTACACGGTTAGCGCATTAACGACAATTTCACAAGCTATTTATTACAGCGGCGGTTTTGGTGAAAGTGGGGCGCTGAGAGATATCCAGCTAAAGCGTGATGGTAAAATCATTCGTAAGTTGGATATGTATGACCTGTTATTAAAAGGTGATGCAAGTAATGATGTGCGCTTACTACCGGATGATGTTGTTTTAATTGGTTCTGTTAACGATACAGTGTCTATCGAAGGCGAGATCAACCGTCCGGCAATTTATGAAGTCAAGGCAGGTGAAACTTACCAGCAACTTATTCAGATGGCTGGTGGTTTTACTGCGAATGCTCATGCCGAGCAGTTGGAGATAAAACGCTACGCTTCACATGGCGCTCGTGAGGCTTTGACGCTTGATTTCAATAAAACGCAAGATCGACAGAGTAAAGTTAAAAATGGAGACGCCATCAAGATCTTGAAAAAAAGCGAAGAGCTTACTCGTTACGTGCAGATAGAGGGAGATGTTCGTCATCCTGGCTATGTGGAATGGCGCAATGGCCTTCGTGTTGCCGATCTTTTCAAATCTGTTGACTCAGCTTTTAATTCTACAGCTGATGTTAACTATGCGGTTGTGGTAAGAGAGATTAATCCACAGCGTGATATTGAGGTGTTCCAACTAAGCTTAGCCAACGCGATTCTATCACCAGGTAGCCAAGACAACCTTAAGTTACACTCACGAGATCGTATATTGGTTTTCAACCGCTTTAATAACGAAGATTTGGATACATTGGCAACACAAGAGGCTGTTTCAAAAGCAAAAACATTGGAGCAAGCGCAAGAGCAAGCTGAGCTGGAACAACAGAAAGAGCAAGAAGTTATGAGCTCTTCTGTTGCCGTTTCGCATTCAGAAAACGGTATGCTGAACAACCAGAACGCCACAGAGCAGGCGAAACCTGCTAAAATCATTTTCCGTGGTAAAGAGATTACAGAGGAAGATTTTGAAAAGCTGAAGCAAAATACTCGTCGCACTTTACTTGCCCCAGTGTTGTTACAACTTCAGCAACAGTCTCGTTTGGGACTAGCCCCTCAAATTGCTGAAGTCTTTGGTGAAGTGAAGCACCCAGGACGCTACCCGATCACTCCAAGAATGACGGTATCAACGCTTATTGAAGCTGCTGGTGGTTTGACTTACAACGCATTCACAATTAATGCAGAACTAGCGCGAACCGCGATTAATAGTGCGGATGAGCGTGCGTATATTGATGTTGAACGCATTGATTTACGTAAAGCAATACAAGGCAGTGCTTCAGACGATGCAATTATCGTAGGCCGAGATCGTTTGAACATCCTCGAAAAGCCAAATGTGAAGCTACAAAGCACAGTCACTTTACAAGGTGAAGTTCGCTTCCCTGGAACCTATACCGTGCGCCAAGGTGAAACCTTAAGTGAGTTATTGGACCGAGCGGGCGGCCTAACCGAATTTGCTCACCCTCAAGGAGCAATATTTACGCGTGAAGCATTACGCTTACAAGAGCAGAAGCTCTTAAATCAATACGCCGCAGATATGCGAAAAGAAACAGCGAAGAAGACGTTTCGAGCAGATAGTAATATAGGTTCTGTAATTTCAGACCCAGAGAAAACGTTAGCGTTTGTAGAGGAAGCAAGTCGCAGCAAAGCACTTGGCCGTATGGTGGTACAGTTAAACCGTATCTTAAAAGGTGAGCGTTCAGCAGACTTTATGCTAGAAGATGGAGACTTCCTCTTTGTGCCGACCTTCCGCAACACAGTCTCAATTATGGGTGAAGTTCAGGTTCCAATTACTTACTTGTTGGACAACAAACTTGATGTCGATGACTATCTTAACAAAGCCGGTGGTGCCAAGAAGCAAGCGGACGAAGACCGTATCTTTGTAGTACGAGCTGATGGTTCAGTTTACAAACCATCCTCTGGTTATTGGTTTGGAAATAACACAGAAGAACTAAAAGCTGGTGATACGATCGTAGTCCCAATTGATACAGACTACCGTGATGCATTAAGCACCTGGACTGCTGCTACACAGATCCTTTACCAAACGGGTGTTGCGATTAATGCACTTAGATAATTTGTGCTCTTTTAATTGGTCTTAAGGTGATTTTTATGTCTATGCAAGAACCGCAGGTTAACTTCAATAATGATGAAGTTTCACTGAAAGAGTTATTGTCGGTACTGTGGAAAGGCAAAGTGACTATTATCGGCTTTTTAGTTATTTTTGCGATAGCCTCAGTTGCTTACTCCTTATCTTTACCAAACATATACAGAGCAGATGCCCTATTGGCTCCATCCGAGATGAGTTCCGCATCTGGGTTTGGCAATGTTTCCGGACAATTGGGAAGTATTGCGGCTTTAGCAGGGGTAAATTTAGGTGCTGGTGAATCTAGTCAAAGTGGTTTGGCTGTTCAAGTTATACAGTCCCGAAATTTCGTAAATATGTTCATTACTAAGCATGGATTACTCGTTCCTTTAATGGCGAGTACAGGCTGGAACTTAGGAGATAATGAGCTTGTTATCGATCCTGAAGTTTATGACATCCAATCGCAAACATGGCTGCGACCAGCGGACGGAATGCGAGGAGCTGAGCCTACTGCCCAAGAAGCATATGAAGTGTTCATTAAAAGGGTACTAAGCGTTTCACTAAATGAAGATACTGGGCTTTACAACTTATCAGTAAGCCACTTTTCTCCTTTTATTGCTAAGCAATGGGTAGACTGGTTGATAGAAGACATTAATGACGTCATGAGAGATAGAGCGATATCTGATGCGACAAATAATCTTAATTATTTACATGCTCAGTTAGAGAAAACTTCTATTTCAGAAATGCAGACAACCTTCTATAGCTTAATTGAAGAACAGACTAAAAGTTTAATGCTTGCTCAGGCACAAGACGAGTTTGTCTTTAAAGTTGTTGATCCTGCTGTCGCGCCAGAGCTTAAATCTGGACCTAAAAGAGCAATTATGTGTGTTTTAGGTACTTTACTGGGAGGAATGCTTGGTGTGGCTATTGTATTAATAAGGTTGTCATTTTTTAAGAAGAATAAGTCGATTGAGTCTTAAGCTCATTGAATTTTATAACTTAGGGATTATTGATCTTGACCATGAAAAAAAAGGTTCTTACGGTATTTGGTACTCGACCAGAAGCAATAAAGATGGCGCCTCTAGTTCATGCTTTAGCTTCCGACGAACGATTTGAAGCAAAGTGCTGTGTGACAGCCCAACATCGAGAGATGCTGGACCAAGTCCTTGAGCTATTTGAGATAAAACCAGATTATGACCTTAACTTAATGAGAGTAGGTCAGTCACTTAATGACGTGACTGCACGGATCTTATTGGAATTAAAACCAGTATTACATGAGTTTAAACCTGATGTTGTTTTAGTCCATGGTGATACTGCAACTACATTTGCAGCTAGCCTTGCTGCATATTACGAACAAATTTCAGTTGGTCATGTAGAAGCAGGTTTAAGGACAGGCAACATCTACTCTCCTTGGCCTGAGGAAGCAAATAGAAAGTTGACGGGAGCATTAACGCAATATCACTTTGCGCCAACAGAAACATCCCAAAATAACTTGTTACAAGAGAATTTCGATAAAAAGAATATCTCTGTGACGGGGAACACGGTTATCGATGCACTATTGATGATTAAAGATAAAATTGATCATGATAAGTCTCTTCATCAGCAGTTATCGGAGCAATTCCCATTCCTTTGTGAAGATAAAAAGTTAGTACTCGTTACAGGTCACAGAAGAGAGAGTTTTGGTGGCGGCTTTGAGCGTATTTGCGAGGCTCTAGCTTTGACAGCGCAAAAACATCCAGAAGTTCAAATTGTTTATCCTATGCATTTGAATCCGAATGTACGAGAGCCCGTTAATCGAATTCTTGCGGGCATCAACAATGTGCATTTGATCGAGCCTCAACAATACTTACCGTTTATCTACTTAATGAATAGAGCGCACATCATACTTACTGATTCGGGTGGCATTCAAGAAGAAGCGCCTTCTCTAGGTAAACCGGTATTAGTAATGAGAGACACTACAGAGCGCCCAGAAGCTATAGAAGCTGGCACCGTTAAGTTGGTTGGTACTGACATAGACCGAATCGTTGTTGGTTTAACGACGCTGCTTCAGGATGAACAAGCATACAAAGAAATGAGCTTTGCACATAACCCTTATGGGGATGGAAAAGCATGTCAACGAATTCTAGATGTTCTAGCAAAATAATTTAATTTAACGAGAAGTATATATGTCTTTTGAAACAGTATCAGTTGTAGGTTTGGGCTACATTGGTTTGCCAACAGCAGCAATGTTCGCATCACGCAAAAAAAAAGTTATTGGTGTTGATGTTAACCAACATGCTGTTGACACTATCAATCAAGGTAAAATCCATATCGTTGAGCCTGAGCTTGATATGATCGTAAATGCCGCAGTTAAAGAAGGTTACCTAAAAGCGGTGATAACTCCAGAAGCGGCTGATGCTTTTCTTATAGCTGTTCCAACCCCCTTCTTACCTTGCAAAGTAGGTGAAGTCCCAGCTCCTGACCTTTCTTACATTGAAGCTGCGAGTAAAGCAATTGCTCCTGTCTTAAAGAAGGGAGATCTAGTTATCCTAGAATCGACTTCACCAGTAGGAGCTACTGAGCAGATGGCAGATTGGCTAGCTCAGGCACGTTCAGACCTTACTTTCCCTCAAACTCATGGCGAAAACGCGGACATTAACATTGCACATTGCCCGGAGCGTGTGTTGCCAGGTCATGTCGTTCGAGAACTGGTTGAAAATGATCGTGTAATTGGCGGCCTTACACCTAAATGTTCGCAACGATCAGTTGAGTTGTACCAAACATTTGTTCAAGGCGAATGTGTTATTACTAATGCGCGCACTGCTGAAATGGCAAAGTTGACTGAAAACAGCTCTCGTGACGTTCAGATTGCATTTGCAAATGAGCTTTCTGTTATTTGTGACAAGTTAGAAATTAATGTCTGGGAGCTAATTGCACTAGCAAACCGTCATCCACGCGTGAACATCCTTCAACCTGGTCCGGGTGTTGGTGGACATTGTATCGCCGTAGACCCTTGGTTTATCGTTTCAAAAACGCCGGAAGAAGCTCAGATTATTCATACTGCACGTAAAGTGAATGACAGCAAGCCTAGTTGGGTTGTCAATAAAACAAAAATGGCAATTGCGGATTTCTTGCAAGAGAATGCTGATAAAACAGCCAAAGAGATTACAATTGCATGTTATGGTTTAGCCTTTAAACCTGATATCGATGATTTACGTGAAAGCCCTGCAATGCAGATCGTAAAAGAAATAGCTTCTTTTCACACTGGGAACGTAATTGCTGTTGAACCTAATATTCACCAGTTACCAAGTTCATTGGAGCACGTTGAACTTCAGAGTTTTGACTTTGCAAAGTCGACTGCTGATATTCATATAATGCTCGTTGATCACACAGAATTTAAAGAACAATCTATTAGTTCAGACTTTTTAATTGATACTAAGGGTATCTGGTAATGCGAATTCTTGTGACAGGTGGAGCCGGTTTTATCGGTTCCGCTGTAATTAGGCATATAATTACTAATACTAATGATAGCGTTGTTAATATTGATAAACTGACATACGCAGGCAATTTAGAGTCGCTAACGGAAGTCTCAAGTAGCGATCGCTATTCATTTGAAAGAGTCGATATTTGTGACAGAGAAGAGCTAGAAAGGGTTTTCAAGCAACATAACCCTGATTTAGTAATGCATCTTGCTGCAGAGTCCCATGTAGATCGTTCCATTGATGGTCCATCCGCGTTCATAGAGACGAATATCATTGGTACCTATACCATGTTGGAAGTGAGTAGAAATTATTGGGAACAGCTTGATGAAGAGAGAAAAAAAATTTTTCGTTTCCATCATATATCAACTGACGAAGTTTATGGGGATTTAGAAGGTACTTCCGATTTATTCACAGAAACGACTTCTTATTCTCCAAGTAGCCCTTATTCTGCTTCAAAGGCTTCGAGTGACCATCTAGTAAGAGCATGGGCTCGAACTTATCAATTTCCTACAGTCGTTACAAACTGTTCCAATAACTATGGGCCATATCACTTTCCTGAAAAGCTTATACCTTTAGTTATATTAAATGCACTGGAAGGAAAAGCTCTACCTATTTATGGCGATGGTCAACAAATAAGAGACTGGCTGTTTGTAGAGGATCATGCACGTGCTTTGTATCTTGTGGCAACAAAAGGGGTTCTTGGAGAAACATACAATATCGGTGGACACAACGAGAAAACGAATCTTGAAGTAGTGACGACGATTTGTCGAATACTCGACAAATTAAAACCAAATAAACTCCAAAATATCAAAAATTATGAAGATCTCATTACATTCGTTGCCGATCGTCCTGGGCATGACCAGAGGTATGCAATTGATGCGAGTAAAATTGAGAAAGAGTTAGGTTGGACACCAAATGAATCATTTGAGAGTGGGATTAAGAAAACTGTTGAGTGGTACTTAGAAAATACGAACTGGTGGCAACGTGTTTTAGATGGTTCTTATAATCTAGAACGTTTAGGTGTAGGAAAACAATGAAAGGAATAATCTTAGCTGGAGGTTCTGGCACACGTCTTTACCCAATTACAAAAGGTATTTCTAAGCAACTGATTCCAGTGTATGACAAACCGATGATATATTATCCATTATCAGTTTTAATGCTCGCTGGTATCAAAGATATTTTGGTGATAACTACACCTGAAGACTTACCAAACTTTGAGCGCCTACTTGGTAATGGCTCTGCATTTGGAATTAATCTTAGTTATGCAGTACAACCAAGTCCTGACGGTTTAGCCCAAGCATTTATTATTGGGGAAGATTTTATAGGCAAAGACTCGGTTTGTCTTGTCTTGGGAGATAACATCTTCTATGGTCCAGGTTTTTCAACAAAACTAAAAGATTCTTTTAATAAAGAAGTGGGAGCAACAGTCTTTGGGTATCAAGTGAAAGACCCGGAGCGTTTTGGTGTTGTTGAGTTTGATGAAGACTTTAATGCAAAATCAATAGAAGAAAAACCAGAAAATCCTAAGTCGAACTATGCTGTAACGGGCTTATACTTTTATGATAATAGAGTTATAGAATTTGCGAAATCAATTCAGCCATCGGAGAGAGGTGAGCTAGAAATAACTTCTATTAATCAAAAGTACTTAGAAAATAAAGAGCTAAAGGTTGAGCTTCTAGGTCGAGGGTTTGCTTGGTTAGATACAGGAACCCATGAAAGTCTACTTGAGGCAGCGCAATTTGTTGAAACCATAGAGAAGAGACAAGGCTTTAAAATTGCTTGTTTAGAAGAAATTGCTTTTAACAATGGATGGCTTAGTAGCTCGGATATAAAAAAATCAGGCTCAAAAATGAAAAAGAATGAATATGGTCAATATTTGATGAGTCTTGTCGAGAGATAATAATGTTAAATGTTACGCAATCCTACTTACCAAGTAAAAAAAAGTACAAATCATATGTTGATGATATTTATAGCTCTTGTCATTTAACCAACTCGGGGCCACTTCAAAAAGAATTGGAGCGAAGGTTAGAGAGTTATTTGGGAGTTAAGCATGTAATTTGTGTTGCAAATGGTAGTGTAGCGCTCCAAGTGGCTTATAAAGCGTTAGAGTTGAGAGGTAAAGTAATAACCACTCCTTTTAGCTTTGCTGCGACTTCAAGTACGTTAGTATGGGAAGGGCTTGAACCTGTATATTGTGATATTGATGAGAATACCCTAAATCTAGACCCTAACCTTCTAGAGTCTTTAATTGATGATTATACATCGTGTATTCTCCCTGTTCATGTTTTTGGTAATCCTTGTGATGTTGAAAATATTGGGAAAATAGCTAGTGAGCACAATTTGAAAGTTATTTATGATGCTGCTCATGCGTTCTCTGTAAACTATTTAAATAAAAGTTTGTTTAGTTATGGAGATATAAGTACAGTTAGCTTTCATGCTACTAAGATCTTCCACACTATTGAAGGTGGGGCAATTATCACTCAGTGTGATGAAATTGCTGCGAAGGTCAAGAGATTAATAAACTTCGGCTTAGAAGATGGAAAGCTTGTCGATAGTTTGGGCACTAATGCAAAAATGAATGAGTTTGAGGCAGCAATGGGCCTCTGTGTGCTAGATGAAATAGAACATATTAAAGCAGCAAGGCGTGAACTATTATTAGCTTATAACACGTTTTTGCCTAAATATATTGGGAGGCAAGCCTTAATAAGTGGAGCGTCTGAATTATTATCCTATATGCCAGTCATATTTAAAGATGAGAAAGAGCTTATAAGTGTTAAAGATGCCCTTGAGAAAAATGACATATATCCGAGGCGCTATTTCTACCCTTCACTAGATACTATTTACCATACATGCTCTATGAATGTTCAGTCTAAATCGAGGTGTGTTAGCAAACGTATTCTTTGCTTACCTTTTTATGCAGGCATGACTGTAGAACAAGTTAAAATGATTTCGGCTATAGTTTCTGGAGTATTAGAATGAGTTTTTACACTTCTCAAGAATTAGATGGTATGGGTTTTAAATATTTAGGTGATAACGTAAAAATATCACGTAAAGCCAGTATATATAATCATAAGAATATATCAATTGGAGATCATTCTAGAATTGATGACTTTGCAGTTTTGTCTGCTGGTGAGGGAGGGATATATATTGGAAGAAATGTTCATATTGCAATATATAGCTCAATCATGGGGCAGGGTAAAATTAGTCTTGATGACTTTTCTGGAATATCATCCAGAGTAAGTATCTATAGTAGTAATGATGACTATTCTGGTGCGTTTATGACTAATCCAACCGTCGGAGATGAGTTTACCAATGTAAGCTCTAAGCCCGTATTCCTTAGTAAGCATGTAATTGTCGGGAGTGGCAGCATTGTTTTACCAGGAGTGGAATTGGGTGTTGGAGTTGCTGTTGGTGCTCTATCCCTCGTAACAAAGTCATATGGTGAATTTGTTATTATTTCTGGGAGTCCTGCAAGAAAGGTAAAAGAAAGACGAAGAGAATTACTTAATTTTGAAGCTGACTTTTTGAGTAGATTTGGTTGCAATAAATAATGAGCAGAATACTACATATTGCAAAAGATGAAAAGTTCATAGACATGGGCTTAAATATGTTTGAATCTGTTTCTTCTGGAAATAACGACTTGCTCATTTTATCGAATAGAGACAGTCTCTTTTACGTAAAAAGTAAACCTCACAAGATTATTTCACAGAAACAATTAATAAAAGAAGCAAAAGAAGAAGGTTTCTGGAGCGATTACAGACTAGTAGTTATTCATTCATTGTTTTGTAGTGGTTTCAATATACCGAGTGGGATTAAGGTTATTTGGATTGGTTTTGGGTATGATTATTATGATCTTATCGGGGATTATACGTCTTTTTTATCTGAAAAAACAAAAGAAGTATATATTAATCAAAAAAAACTGAATTCTAGCATCATTAGTAAAGTAAAGAATTTTAAAATTATAAAGCATTTTCGAATGCTTAAGAAAATTCGTATGATTGAGAGAGTTGACTACTTTTGTCCTGTATTAGATGTAGAATATGATTTAATTAATTGGGCTAAAATAAAAAAACCTAAACTAATGGACTGGAATTATGGTACATATGAGGATAATTGGAGTGTTGGCAGTGTCACAGCTTCTGGAGATAAAATTCTCATAGGCAATAGTGCTGATATAACTTGTAATCATTTTGATGCAATAGACTTGGTAAGCCGACTCGGCATGAAGAATGAATTAGTTTTTCCGTTAAGCTATGGATGTAGTAAGTATGCTCAATTAGTTGAAGATTATGTCAATGAAAATTACCAAGGGAATGCTAACTTTCTAAAGGAATTTCTTCCGATTAATGAATACTTTTCAATATTAGAAGAGTGTGCATATGTTATTATGCCTCATAAAAGGCAACAAGGGCTAGGTAATATATTTATTGCACTATCTATTGGTGCAAAAGTCTTCCTTGATAAGGAAAATCCAATATATACTTTCCTAACAAGCCATAATGTTCATGTTTTTGAAATCGGAGAGTTAGAAAAAGACAGCTGGAAGTCTCGATTGACTAAAGATGAAATTGAGGAAAATATCACATTCCTAAAAGCATACATAGGACGAGACTCAATGGAAGTTAAAACCAAAGCATTGATCGATGCAAGAAAACTAATTGAGTGAACTAATGGAGTTGAAGAAAGTAATTAAATTTGCATTAGGTCCTATTGCTGGTGCACTCCTAGGTTTAGTTTCATTACCAATTATAACTTGGTTTTTTAATCAGGAGGATGTTGGCAGAATATCAATGCTCCAAATTACCGTTAGCTTGACTACTCTTGTATTTTGCCTAGGGTTAGATCAAAGTTATGTTAGGGAGTATCATGACGAAAATAATAAAGCACGTTTATTCAAGATAGTATGGTTACCGACCTCACTATTTCTATTAGTTGCCGCGACACTTACCATCATTTTTACTGATACAAAATTATCTATTCTATTATTCGAGTTAGACTCAATTTCTCTTACTTTATTGACAATACTTTTGATTGTCACTTCGCTGAGTGCTCGATTCTTCTCTCTTATCCTGAGAATGGAGGAGAGAGGACTAGCTTATTCGCTAAGTCAAGTGCTACCAAAAATTATGGTGTTGGTTGTCCTTGGGCTTTACATAATCCTTGATATAAGGAAAAGCTTTGACCACCTACTTTACGCTTATGTAATTGCTGGGGTAGGTGGGGGAGTTGTATTGGCCTGGACTGTCAGAAACACAATAAAGAAAGCAATCGATGAAGTCTTTGATTCGACTAAATTCAAGGAAATGCTTTCGTTTGGATTACCTTTAGTTCTAGGTGCATTTGCATATTGGGGGCTAACAGCTGCTGACAAATTAATGTTAAGGGCATTGTCCACTTATAAGGAATTAGGCTTATATTCTGTTGCGATTAGTTTTGCGAGTGCTGCAACTATTCTACAGTCTGTGTTCTCTACTGTATGGGCTCCAACGGTTTATAAGTGGGCTAGTAATAATGAAAATATAGATAAAGTACATGAAGTAACAAGCTACATTACGCTAGCAGTTGGAGTATTGTTTTCACTAGCTGGGGCATGTTCATGGTTAGTAACATTTCTATTACCTGAAGAGTATATTAGCGTCCAATGGGTTTTAATTGTGTGCATGGGTGCGCCATTATTGTATACCCTATCAGAAACAACAGCAGTAGGCATAGGGATAACACGCAGATCAAGCTTCTCAATGTTAGCTTCGATAATTGCGTTTCTAACTAATATTATTGGTAATTATTTGTTAGTACCACAATTGGGAGCCAAAGGTGCTGGCATTAGCACGTGTATTGCATTTTTTGTTTTATTTGTTTTAAGAACAGAATTCTCATCAAGGCTGTGGATTCCGATTAAAAGATTAAAGTTATATACAGTTACATTTCTATTAGTTGTGGGGGCGATTTCTTCTGCTTTATACGGAGAAAATTTCCCTTTATATATACCAACACTATGGCTTACTTTTCTTGTGTTTTTGCTTATCACGTACAAAGTTAACTTTAGAAAGTTGTTATTATTTGTTAAAAATAGAAAAATATGATTATTAAATAATTTAGGTTAATTGTAATTCAAGATGAAAAGTAAAATTTTATATGTCGTTCCTGATATTTCAAATAAAAATAGTGGTCCATCAGTTAGGGTCACTAACATTGTAGAGTCAAATGTATTTGATGCTATAGTTTCCGGTGGTTTTTTAGAAAAAATAACTTCAGTTATGAGCTTGCATAAAAAGAGCTTAGTTTATGTTGAATCTTCAACAAACAGACTCAATATCGCTGATATTATCTCTCTTGTTTTTTTAAAATATATCAAAAGATGCGATATAAGAGTTTACATTAGGGATTGTTACACGATCTTATTTCCAGAAGATTATAGATCCTTAAGGAAAAAAGTTACTAAATTATTGTTAGATATCACGAATAGATTATATATTTCTGTTGCAACAAAATTGTACTTTCCAACAAAAGATATGGCTAAAGAATTTCTTGACTACTATAATTGTAATTCTCCCACTTCTGACTTACCACCAGGGATTGTTGTCGATGAATATGATTCTTTTGATTTTCCAATTTCAAGTCAACGTATTAACTATATCCTACACGTCGGCGGGTTGGGATATAAATACTCGGGTGTAGATAACCTAATTAAGTTTGCGATGAGCTTAGATAGTAATGTAAGGCTCCTACTGATAACTAGAGATAAAGCACTGATTTACAAACATCCAGATTTTTCTTTAGTAAGCGAAAAAGTTGAGCTACTTTCTCATGATCGCGACGGAGTTAAAGAAAGAATTGGCCGAGGTAATGTTATTGCTGCTGTACATACTAGACCATTGAACAAATATGACTCAATGACCTTTCCTATCAAAATTCTTGATTATGTGTCTTGGAAGTTGCCTATTATATCTTTAAGGCATAAGCCTTTGGTGAGCTTGTTAGGCAATGATTACCCTCTTTTCTACGATGAGTTATCTAAATTTCAATTTAAAGATCTAGATAACTCAAGGAAAAAAGTGTGTGATATTTATCAGGCAGTTTATTTAGAAAAAAACTACAAGAAGATTTTTTCTAAACTGGTAGAATAAAATGCTAATTGAGTTGCTTCTCTTAACATTATTATTTGTTTTCTCATATGCTAATGTTGCTTATCAGCATAGTTATAAAGAACTAATGCTGTTTTTTATCTTTCCTATATTGATATTAATTACGGTAAGGCAGCTTGGGTATGATTTAAATAATTATTATAGTATTTATTCTGAAATTTCTAACTTAGACTTTTCTCTAATTACTTTTAATAATTCTGTTGGTTTGTTAAATAAAAAGTATGAACCAACCTTTCATATATTAGTTCATTTTTCGAGTTATTATAATTTAGGTTTTAGGGGGGTGTTGTTTTTATTTGCATTAATGACATTGTTATTTTTGAGTTTATCTTCTCTAATCACTGGTGTAAAGTTTTCCCCTTTCATATCAGCTTATATATTGATTGCTTTTTTACCAGGTCCATATGAGGCTATTAGATCTGCTATAGCGATTGTTATTTCTCTTGTTGCAATTGCATTTTTTAGTAATAGGTCATATCTAACTTCATTCTTATTTATATTGTTGGCATTTTTTTTTCATAAAACAATAATATTAATGCCATTGCTCTACTTTTTATATTGTTTTGCTCGATATCTATTATTATCAGATAGACTTATTTATGCAATAATATTATTCGCATTTCCAATAACTCTAATATTATTGAATGTAGTTATTGATTTTTTAGGGTTCAATAATCCAGTGCTAGTGTCAATCAATGCCATTCTAATGAGGGATGGAAAAAATTCTTTTGAAAATAGTACTGAGCTATTAAAGTATATATTAATATTAGGTCGTTGTTTGTTTGTGTTTTGTTTGGTTTATTTTATAAACAAAAATATTTCTAGCTTGTTTTTGAAAGATAAAAATATTAGAGTTTCGATAAGGATGGTTAACCTTTTGGTGTTTTTGTCAATATCTCTTATGCTATCAAATCAATTTATCATTGCATCTAGAGTTGCTGAGCTTTCTTTTGTTTTAGTTGCATTTTTACTTGTTAAGGTTTTGACTTTTGTAAGTAATAGAAAGAGTAATTTGTTGCTGCATTTTTCCTGTTTTGCAATTTTAGTTACGAACTTAGTTTTTGTCTTTTTAATGTATCTTTTGCCTAGTGGTGTTCCTGTTTGATTATTTATGAGAAAAGGCATGATTCATATTTTTAGTACGGAATTAAAAAGTGGTAAAGGTGGTATTAGCACCGCTTTAGTAGGTTACGTTGAATCATTGCGTGAACGTGATGTTCCAATAAACCTAGTTACAACTCACTCAGGGGTTAACAAGGTTGGTAATTTCTTTAAAGCTTTGGCTTCTGCTTTTCGAGTAAAAAGTGGTGATGTTTGCTGGTTTCACGTTGGTCCTTGGTTTTCAATTCTTAGGAAAAGTATTTTTATACTAATATGCAAATTGAAAGGAGCTAAGGTCGTAGTACACTTTCATTCAGCTAAAACTCATCATTACTTACATAGTTCATTTGGCCGACTCTGTCTTAAATGTCTATATTTCCTTTCTGATCACTTTGTTGTTTTGACCAATTGGTGGAAAAGTGAGTTTGCACATCATGGATTTGATGAAAAAGTATTTGTCTCACCTAATCCGATAGACTCTCAGTTAGTCCAGCTTATCGAAGAAAATAAAGTGCGTTTTTTAGAAGGTAAGAAACTCGAAGAAACGGCGTTCGTTAACATACTTGCAATGACTAGGCTCGTCGAAGGAAAGGGGTTTAGAGAAATTATTAACGCACTCCATATACTACCTAGTAATTATAAACTTTCAATTGCTGGCTCGGGCCCTCTAGAAGAGCAACTTAAGAAGCAAGTTCAAGCATTAGGACTGAGCGATAGAGTTACCTTTCTTGGTTGGGTTGATTATGGGTCTAAGCTTGAATTGTTTTCCAATACTGACCTGTTTTGTCTACCTTCTCGATTCGACTCTTTTGGTATGGTTTATTTAGAAGCTTTATCAGCTAATATTCCCGTTGTAGCTCTCAATTTCCAAGCGATACCAGACGTAGTGCCTGAAGGCATGGGAGTTTTGATCGACAATGATGACCCTGTCTCTTTGGCTTGTGCCATACAAGAAGCAGCAGAAATGAGAGATATAAAAGGAGATGAATATGTACTTAGTAAATATTCTCCCGAGCCAGTTACAAAGAGGTTTTTAAAGAATGTCGAATACAGTGCTTAAGACTAATATCGATAATTTTGAGGTTCATTGCTTCGAAAAAATGGAATCTGCTGTGAGCACTATCATGACTCACAATCTTGATAACGCAACAATCGCTGTAGCTATCAATCCTGAAAAAATTCTCGCTTCTAGAACAAACTTAGAAACAAAAAACGCCATTGAAGTTGCAAGTTTTCGTTACTTAGACGGAATGGGAGCCGTTTGGGTCGCATCAAAGAAACTTGGCCAAAAAGTTAGTCGAATTCCTGGTTGCGAGCTTTGGGAGCGGTTAATGCTCGCAGCGGCTGAAGCCGACACTCCTGTTTTTATTTTGGGTGCAAAAGAGAACGTATTGCTCAGAACGGTGGAGAAGCTCAAGCAACAAGGTGTTAACGTTGTTGGATTTCAGGATGGTTATTTCTCTGACGAAGAGTTACTTATCAGTGAGATTCAGCGCTCCGGAGCTAAAATCCTTTCTGTGGCTCTTGGTTCTCCAAAGCAGGAGCTATTTATGAAGAAAGCAAAAGATAGTGGTTTAACTTGCTTTATGATGGGGGTTGGCGGAACTTATAATGTTTTTGTCGGTGAGGTTAAGAGAGCGCCTGATTTTTGGTGTCGTCTGAACTTAGAATGGCTATATCGACTACTCTCTGAGCCATCAAGAATATTTAGACAAATAAAGCTTACAAAATATGTTTACTTAGCTTTAGCAAACAAACTGTAGGTCGAGTTTGAAAAGGGGGCTGAGAGCCCTTTTTGTATCAAAGCTCGGTTGCTGTCGCTTCGTTACTATTTAACTTACTACGAAAGTAACTCGTAATTCGCCACACATAAGCAAGTAAAATTGAATACACAATAAAACAGGCGATGAAGGTATAGAACATGATAGCTTCAGATAGACCGGTCAATTCACCATAGATACCAAATGCCGCATATGCAGATGCAATCAGGCAAATCACAACAAGAGTTTGTTTCGAGCTTAAACCCATACGTTGGAAAATATGATGCAAGTGTTCTCTGTCAGGTTTGAATGGCGAATCCCCGCGGCGAACGCGGCGAATCATAATCGCCGCCATGTCCATCAACGGAACCGCAATTAACCACAATGCTGTTACTGGACGCATCAAAGGTTTGCTTTCTGCTTGGCTGACACCGAGCAACAGCCAAATAACTGTAAAGCCAATCATCATGCTGCCTGCGTCACCCATAAATACTTTTCGAGCGCGCCCTAAAATACCCAAGTTCATGAAAATATACGGCAGCATGGCAACAATAATTACCACACAGAGGTAAGCTAAGCCGTGTTGGGCGTCTACCCTCAATAAATAGGCAAGAGCGCCAAAGGTTACAATAGAAAGCCCACCCAGAAGACCATCAATGCCGTCTACCATATTAAAAGCATTGATTGCACCTATCACCGCTAACACTGTAATCACAATGCCAGTCCAACCTAAGTTGATTTCACCAAAACCGAACATGTTTCCTAAACTGTGCAGTTCAATACCAGCAATATGAATCATCACTAAAGACAAGCCAGCCTGAACCCCCATGCGTATCTTGAAACTCAAGTCGACCTTATCGTCGATGGCTCCGATAAGCGTTAAGAGTGCGATAGAACATACATACAGCCAACTGTATTCGATAACTTGTGGTTTAAAGGTGAGAAACTGGATAAGAACAATGCAGATAGAGATCCCACCGATAAGTGGAACAGCACCTTCATGTAACTTCCTTTCGTTTGGTTTATCGACTAAGCCAACCGACTTAGCAACCTTACGCATGAGAAACAAAGTGGCAAACGAAGAAAAGAAGATAAATAGAAGTTCCAGAAACATAATAGTGCCAACTGCCATTGTAATTATTCGACGGCTATTTTAACCGACAAGGTAACTATCTCAAGGAGAAAATAAGCAACGAAATGGTAGCAAAACGTTACTTTTACACTATTTCTCCTGATTTACTTATCAGTAAATTAAAGCACAATGTTCGTTTTTTTCCTGGCAAAATGTTGATACAGCTCCGCTTTTGCCATTCTTTCACCATGAATCAAATGCACTTCTTTTGGCGGCGGATTAATTCCTTCTACAAATCGAATTAGATCAGATTGATCTGCATGAGCAGAATAGCCAGACATCGTATGTATTTGAGCTTTCACTTTAATTTTCTTTCCTTCGATATCAACCTTACTCGCCCCTTCTTGAATTTCTCTCCCTAGCGTTCCCTCTGCTTGATAGCCAGCAAACAGCACATCATTACGGCTATCGGGTAACAACGCATTAAGATAATTTACCACTCGACCACCTTCGCACATCCCAGAAGCCGCAACCACAATAGCTGGCTCAGACGTGCTCGCCAGACGATTCACCAATCTCATATGTTCAGCATGAGTCTCGATCGTAATACATTGTTCAAACGCTAAAGGGTGACGTTGCTGCTCCAAACGCTGCTTCGCTTCTTTACCCCAAAGCTTTTTAAAGCGCCGATAAGTTTTTGTCACCTTCCGTGCTAAAGGCGAATCAAGAATAATCGGTAGGGCTCCATGTAAAGACTCCTGGTACAAAAGCTGTTCAATATCGAATAACAGTTCTTGTGTTCTACCTACACTAAAAGCAGGAATAACAATCACACCACCATCTTCCAGTGCATGTTCGACAATAGAAAGCAGCCGAGCACTTCTACTTTTCACACTTTCATGATGCTTATCACCATAGGTCGATTCGATAAACAAATAGTCCGCTTTTTCTGGTGGCTTAGGATCAGGAAGTAAAGGCGTATCACTTGGGCCGAGATCGCCGGAGAATACAATTACGTCATTATTTGAGAGTTTAAATTCCAAATAAGCAGAGCCTAAAATATGGCCCGCAGGTTGAAAGCGTAAATAAGCCAACCCCTTAAGAGGAAGCCATGTGTTGTACCGGCACGGCACCAATCGCTGCTTAATTAGATTTAAGATGTGCTGTCTTTGATGCTTGCCTAAACCCAGCTGCAGCTTTAATCCATCCTCTAGCATAAGAGGGACCAACTCAGCAGTAGCTTGTGTGCAGTAAATTTTTCCTTTAAAACCCGCAGCGAGTAACCACGGTAATCGGCCTATGTGGTCAATATGAGCATGAGTCAGCACCAGTGCTTTTACCTTGGCTAAGGAAAATTCTATCGCCATCGAACGGTCATGACGGCCTACCAATGCATCCTTACCCTGAAATAATCCGCAGTCGATCAAAATGCTCCCGTGCTCGAGTTGCAGTTCGTGACAAGAGCCTGTCACCGTATTCTTCCCACCATGATGAAGTACTTTCATAACGATCTCCTTTTCATGAGCATCAATGTAATGAATTCAAGAAAGAAGAGGGAGAGGCAACCAGCCAGATAAACACAAAAGTAGGAGTCAAAATGCTAGGAGAGTGTCAAATGGTATTTTTAGTTGCACTAAATTGTGATGCATATTCCACATGGTCAACTTTTTGCATTTTGTAATAAATAAAAATGAATAAATGCGTATTATAAAACGCGTTTTAGGTAGGCAGAATTTACGATCTTCTTGTCAAACTGACAGTTTGCATTTTGGCCAGTTGTCATAAGAAAGCCATTTTTTTGTCAGCGTTGTGCTTTTCGTTGCAACCTGTTTGCTATACAATCCTTTGCCTTGAGCACAAATGATAAAAAAACAAATGCATTGCCTTTAGGAGCCAGACCTAAGGGCGGTAGCGTGCCAAAAAGCAAAAAAGTTCTCCGAGTGACATAAAAATGTCGTCAGACAATAAATACAATTAAGCACACTGTTGCATTTCTGGCAAGGCTCTATAAGTAAAATAGAGACTTCAAACAAACACTTAAAGCACCTCCTATTACGTCAGAGGAGGACAAAACAGTAATGAACACTGTTTTAAAAAGATAATGGCTAGGCATCAGGTTTATCAACCAATACCTATCAACCACAGTCTTCACAAGAGTTTCCTCTTTGCGAAAATGACTGACTTGCCTAAATTGTCTACCTAGATTTCTGCTCCTCAAAGGTATGGCGCGTTCGTTTGCGTATTTTCCTCTGGGGTTATTGTGCTGTCCGGAAACAATGCTTTGTTGCTTTTTAATGTAAGAAGAAGTGTTGTGTCCACCACTCGCGATTATTCACATCAACGTCCTATTCTTTGGCCTAGGTTATTTACAATGTCTAAAAAGAAAATTCTCACCGTATTCGGTACACGTCCAGAAGCCATAAAAATGGCTCCTCTAGTTCATGCGCTTGCAAATGATGAGCGATTTGACGCTAAGTGCTGCGTTACCGCTCAACATCGAGAAATGCTGGATCAGGTTTTAGAGTTATTTGAAATTAAGCCTGATTACGATCTTAACCTGATGAAGGCTGGTCAATCACTGAACGATGTAACGGCCCGTATCTTACTGGAACTTAAACCAGTACTTCAGGAGTTTAAGCCAGATGTAGTGCTTGTACATGGTGATACTGCAACTACCTTTGCTGCAAGCCTTGCAGCTTACTATGAGCAAATTGCTGTGGGCCATGTAGAGGCAGGTCTGCGCACTGGCAATATTTACTCGCCATGGCCAGAAGAGGCAAACCGAAAATTAACTGGTGCGTTAACTACTTATCACTTTGCTCCTACAGAAACCTCGCAACACAATCTGCTACAAGAAAACATCAATTCAGACAATATCAGCATCACAGGTAATACCGTTATCGATGCTCTATTGATGGTTAAAGACAAAATTGATAACGACAGCGCGCTTAACCAACAATTGGCAAGCCAGTTTCCAATGCTTGATGAAAACAAAAAACTGATTTTGGTTACTGGTCACCGTCGCGAAAGTTTTGGTGGCGGTTTTGAACGCATTTGTGAAGCTTTAGCTAAAACTGCGCAAGACCACCCTGAAGCACAAATCTTATACCCAGTACATCTAAACCCGAATGTAAGAGAGCCAGTAAATCGCATTCTGTCAAACGTAGATAATGTGCATCTTATCGAGCCTCAACAATATCTGCCATTTATCTACCTAATGAGTCGAGCACATATCATTCTTACCGACTCTGGCGGCATCCAAGAAGAAGCGCCTTCCCTAGGCAAACCTGTATTAGTTATGCGTGACACAACAGAAAGACCAGAAGCCGTTGCCGCGGGCACAGTAAAGCTAGTGGGTACAGATGTAGATAAGATTGTCACTGGTTTAGATGTGCTACTTAATGACAAAGAGGCTTACCAAGCGATGAGCTTTGCACACAACCCTTATGGTGATGGTCTAGCATGTCAGCGTATTTTAGAAGAATTAGCAAAATAATCATTTAGTTAGGAAAAATCATGTCTTTTGAAACAATTTCAGTTATTGGCTTAGGTTACATCGGATTGCCAACCGCAGCGATGTTTGCATCACGTAAGAAAAAGGTAGTAGGTGTTGACGTAAACCAGCACGCAGTTGATACCATCAACCAAGGCAAAATCCATATTGTTGAGCCGGATCTCGATATGATCGTAAGTGCAGCAGTGTCTGAAGGTTACTTGAAAGCAACCACAACGCCAGAGCCGGCAGATGCATTTCTGATTGCGGTCCCAACGCCATTTTTGCCATGTAAAGAAGGCGAAGTACCAGCGCCTGATTTGTCTTACATTGAAGCGGCAAGTAAAGCCATTGCACCAGTTCTTAAAAAAGGTGACCTCGTTATTCTTGAATCTACGTCACCAGTGGGAGCCACAGAGCAAATGGCCGCTTGGCTAGCTGAAGCTCGTGGTGATCTGACTTTCCCACAAACGCATGGCGAACAAGCAGATGTGAATATCGCTCACTGCCCGGAGCGTGTATTGCCTGGTCACGTTGTTCGTGAATTGGTAGAAAATGATCGCGTTATTGGCGGTATGTCTACTCGCTGCTCTGAGCGCTCAGTAGAGTTGTACCGTACTTTTGTGCAAGGTGAATGTGTCGTGACAAATGCGCGCACAGCGGAAATGGCAAAACTGACAGAAAACAGCTCGCGTGATGTTCAAATCGCTTTTGCTAACGAACTTTCAATCATTTGCGACAAGCTAGACATCAATGTATGGGAATTGATTGCACTCGCGAACCGCCACCCTCGCGTAAACATCCTTCAGCCAGGCCCTGGTGTTGGTGGCCACTGTATTGCGGTTGACCCTTGGTTCATTGTGTCGAAAACACCAGAAGAAGCACGAATCATTCATACCGCACGCAAAGTAAACGATGCGAAACCAGAATGGGTAATTAATAAAGTAAAACTGGCAATTGCCGAGTTTTTGCAAGCTAACCCAGATAAAACAGCCCGTGAAGTAACGGTTGCTTGTTACGGTTTGGCATTTAAACCTGATATTGATGACTTACGTGAAAGCCCAGCGATGGCTATCACACAAAAAATTGCTGAAATGCATGCTGGCCGTGTTGTTGTTGTAGAGCCAAATATTGACTCAATTCCTGAGAAGCTAAAGAAAGTTGAACTTGTAGACTTTGATATCGCAGCAAATGAAGGTGATGTCCAGGTTATATTAGTTGATCATAAAGAGTTCAAATTAGTAACTCTAACTAATGGCTTGATTATCGATACCAAGGGTATCTATTAAAGTATGGGAAAGAGATGCGTGCAAGTATAGTTTTATTAGTTGGTCTTTTTTGTAACTTTTTTGGTGCTTATATCGTTACAAAGTATGCAGATTATGCTGGGGTTTTTGACTTCTCTCCTTTTTTTCCACTAGGCTATGAAGAAAGTGCTATTTACGACTCTATTCTAGTATTTGCTTTATTGATCACTATATATACTATCTTCTGTAAGCTAAAAATTGGCTGTGACCATAAGGCTAGAGTATATGTGACAAGATATAAAAGAGGTTATTTATATTATGTTATGACAGCTATATTGCTATTGTTTTCAATCACCGCATTGCTAAATGTCAATTGGACATTTTCTACAATTAGTAGAGGGGTTGGTCAGTTCGACAGAGGCTTCATGTCTGCTATATCTAGGTTGGGGATTCTAACTTTTCCTTTAGTTATAATATACACTGTCGCATTTTGGAGATATCAAACATCAAAGATTGTCATTATATTATTTGTATTACTATCTATTTTCTCTGAAATATCTAATGGTGATAGAAGGATAGTTTTCTCATACTTAGTCATGTTGATTTTTTTCTTATTTAGAAATGATGATGGTAAGATTATAAAAATTATTTTTTCTAGAAAAATGATATACCTAATGTTAGGTTTCTTTTCCATTTTAATATCTTATATAGTGCGGGCAGAAGGTACGGCTAAAGCTGATTATCTAATCTATGGTTTTCTTAGTGGCACTATCGGTGGTTTGGGAGCATCTCAGATTCTTGCTTATGTCAAATATTATGTGGCTAATACGACAGGTTTCCTATATGGCGAAACATTTATCAATTATTTGATTGGAATATTTACGCCAAGTTTTATTCTTTATGCATTTGATGGTAATGAATTCTACTTAAGATCATCCTACTTATTTAACGATTTATTTAATACTAATGAAAATATGGGCTATGATTTTATGTTACTAGCGGATTTCTATTGGAACTTTGGATTTTTTGGTTATTTCATGTATGCCATGTTGGCAATTTTTGTTATATATTTCATTGTCAAGCATGAAAAGAATCATTCAGATCTTAAGTTTGGTGTTGCTATATTGCTAGCTGTTTATTTTGTTTCAGGTCAGCGGTCAGATTTTGGTTTCTTTCTTAAATCATTTTGTTACTGCTCTCTATTTTATTGGTTTATTTACCAATTGACTCCTAAAGAGTTAGTAAGAATTAAAAATGAAGGCTAGATTTAGTACATATATAAGCTTGGCAACTAAACTTATACCTTTGTTTTTTTCAAGAGGAGCTGTTTTTATTGCTAACATATTATCTGCATACTATTTATCAGAAAATGATTTTTATGCTTTGTCTTCGGCATATGTTGTTTCAGCAATGGTTGCCACACCGCTAATTGCTATAAATAACTATATTGCAAATTTTTTTAATACTCTTTCTTTTAAGTTAATCACATGCACTTTAATGTGGCTTGGGGCTAGTGGTGTAGCTCTTATTTCATTGTTTTCTTTTGATCTGGACATGTTGGGTTGCTTTTTTTCATTAGCGTTTTTTGCTTTTGTATATATATCAGGGGTTTTTAATTTAAGAATTATTTCTCTGGATTATAGTAAAGTTCTTAATAAAGTTAATTTTGTGGGTTGTTTCCTATTTTCTTTTCTTGTCGTCTATGCAGTCGCATCTAAAAGTGAATTTTATTTTTACATCCTATATTTAATCTTTCCTCTATTGTCAGTGATTACATTTATATATATTAATAATAGAACAGGCAAAGTGCCACAATCAAAAACAGTATCAAAAAATTTTAAATCAAGTGATTTGACTTTTCTAGTTCTTACGGTGTTTATGGGTGCGCCAGTACATTTGGCTGCATTAAACATCCTTCAAATAGCCGCTGATAAAATTGAAGTCGTTTTACTTAATATTGCTTTTCAATGGTTTATTTTGATTACCCTGATTCCAGGGATGGTTAGCAATGTTTCCGTAGCAAATTTAAGGGATGAATATTATGTTAAAGTATATAAAAGAAGCCTGTTATTTTTATGTGTATTAACATCCGTGTTTATTCTTCCGCTATCATATTTATCATCAATGATATATCCAAGATATTCCGAGCAAATAACCCCTGTAATTGTAGTATATGTTTTTTGTGCTTTATTAAGTGTTATTTATCAGGCGAAAATAAACATTTTCTTTGCTAATGGCATCTATAAAAAGGCGTTTATTATGAGTGCTTTTTATGCTGCTCTATATATTTCCGGCGCATTTTTCTTGGCCTCCTCAGCATTTGAGATGGGCTTGGTAATGTTTGTCTCTTATTTGGTTAGTTTATTGACTTATAGAGGTCTTATTAATAATGGTAATCATTAACTTAATTCCTGTTGCGGCCGGTGGAGGGTTGCAAAATGCGCTTTCATTTTTGACTGAACTCAGTATGACTGATGTAAGTTTTAAGTTTACCGTTTTTGTTAGAAAAGGAAGTGAGTTAGAGCTATTTTGTATAGAACAAAACCTGCCATATCGATCATTTAATTGCACCTTTCTGTTTCGTATACGGTACGAAATATTTGGCAACTATTTTTTTGCTAGAAAAAATGATGTGGTTGCCATATTTACCTTATTTGGTACTGCTCCTTTATTTAGAGGCCGTTCAATTGCAATATCTGGTTTCGCGAGATCTAATATAATCGAGCGTCAAGTTGATTTTTGGGCATTTCTACCATTCTGGAAAAAATGGATAAAGAATATAAAAGATGAGTTGATAAGAAAACTTGTTAGCACTAGTGATGTTATTATTCTTGAAACTAATAGACTAATTGAATTGGCCAGAAGTAATGAGGTGTTTAATGATACGCCTTTACGGCTAGTTAATATGGCTCCTAGCTCGCTGATTCTAAAGCGTCTCAAGGAAATCCCAGACGCAAAGAGATTTAACTCACGTTGTGAGGAGGGGGTTGTTAATTTTCTTTACTTATCTGGAGCTCATCCTAATAAGAACATTCACAGATTAGGGCCTTTTTTAAAAGAAATAATTGAGCTTGGTCTAAAGGTAAATATGACGGTGACTTTGCCGGAAGGTGCTTACTTTGACAAAATTATGGAAGAATTTTCCCGACTCAGTATTGATGGTGTGTTAAATAATATCGGGCCTATAAAGCCAGATGATGTTCCTAAAGTTTTATTGGAATCGGATGTTGTCATAAATGTAGCTGAGCTTGAGAGTTTTTCTAATAATTGGGTTGAGGCGTGGGCTTCGCGTAGATTATTAGTATGTAAAGATGCTGGATATGCTCGTGATTCGTGTGGAAATGCCGCAATATATATAGACCTGGATAATGTTCAAGCATCTGCGGTTGAAGTTTATAAAGTAGTGATTGATGCGGATAGATATAAATCTTATATAGACGCAGGTAAATTGAAACTAAAAGAATTGCCTAGTACGAAAGAAAAGTTTAGAGAATATGTCAAAATTATTGAAGAGTTTATATAAGGATTACGTTAGATATGATGCTGTTTGTTTGGTTGAATATTTAAGCTATATTGTATTTTTCCTTCCAAGGCTGCGCTTTTTTAACAGTTTTAAGTCTTTGTATTTGAGGTTTTTGTTTAAGGCTAAAGTTGGGAGAAGGATTGTATATTACCCTGGTGTCTGGATTTTTTCTGGTAGAAATCTTGTTATTGGAGATGATGTTGATTTTGCGAAGGGTGTTTTAGTAACAACTGATGGTGGATTGAGTATCGGTGATAGAGTACTAATCGGTTACCATACTCATATCTTAACTTCGAACCACAAAATCCCAAACCTTCCATTGAAAGTTTTCCAGTCTGGACATGTTAAAAAGCCAGTGTATATCGAGAATGATGTATGGATTGGTGCTGGATGCGTGATTCTCCCCGGAGTTACTATAGGCTCTGGAAGTATTGTCGGCGCAGGGAGCGTCGTAACTAAAGATATACCAAAAAATTCAATTTGTGCAGGTGTACCTGCAAAAATAATTAAGGCTAGAGAATGAAACAAATACTCCAAGATATGGCTAAAGGTGGCTCTAATTTAGTTGAAGCCCCTGCACCAAAAGCTACTGCTGGTAATGTGTTAATCGATACCACTATCTCTTTAATTTCTGCGGGCACAGAACGTATGCTCGTAGATTTTGGTAAAGCGAGTTTGTTAGATAAAGCCCGCCAGCAGCCAGACAAAGTAAAAATGGTGTTGGAAAAAGTGCAGACAGATGGTTTGGTGACAACATTAGAAGCAGTGCAGTCTAAGTTGGCACAACCATTACCTTTGGGTTATTGCAACGTTGGTGTCGTTAACGCCGTTGGTAAGGGTGTTCAGGGCTTCAAAGAAGGTGATCGCGTTGTATCGAACGGCCCTCATGCAGATGTCGTCCGTGTGCCTAAAAATTTGTGCGCTTTAATTCCAGACAACGTATCCGATGAGGAAGCATCGTTTACGGTTGTGGCGAGTATTGGTCTACAAGGGATTCGTTTAGCCGAACCAACATTAGGTGAGGCGTTTGTGGTTACTGGTGTTGGCTTAATTGGTTTACTAACCGTTCAATTGCTTCGTGCTCAAGGTTGTCGTGTACTGGCGATTGATTACGATGATGCGAAGTTGGAGCTGGCGAAGCAATTCGGCGCGGAAGTTTGTAACCCTGGTAAAGGTGAAGATCCTGTTGCAGCTGGTATGGCATTTAGCCGTGGAAACGGCGTCGATGGCGTAATTATTACTGCTTCGACAAAATCAAATGATCCAGTGACACAAGCTGCACGAATGAGTCGTAAGCGCGGCCGCATTATCCTTGTTGGTGTGACTGGCTTAGAGCTAAATCGTGCGGATTTCTATGAGAAAGAACTAACCTTCCAAGTCTCTTGTTCTTATGGCCCTGGTCGCTACGATGCCAACTACGAAGATAATGGTCAAGATTACCCATATGCTTTTGTACGTTGGACTGAACAACGAAATTTCGAAGCTATATTGGACATGATGGCCTCTGGCCAAGTTGATGTTAAACCACTTATTACTCATCGATTTAAATTTGAAGATGCAGCGCAAGCATATGAATTACTGACTTCTGATAAGTCAGCGCTAGGTATTTTGCTTCAATATCAGAGTGATTCCAGTGTTCGCCACGAAAAGTCTATCACACTTAACAGCGAAGCGACTTTTGAAGCATCTAAGCCTGTTGTTGGGTTTGTTGGGGCAGGGAACTACGCTTCTCGCATGTTGATCCCTGCGTTTAAATCGGGAGGCGCTCAACTACATACTATTGCCACTTCTGGTGGTATTAATGGAGTAACTCATGGCGAAAAAGCTGGTTTTGCAAAAACCACCACTGATACAAGCGCCATGATTTCTGACTCAGAAATTAACACAATTGCAATTGTTACGCGCCATAACAGCCATGCTCATTTTGTTTCTGAAGCGCTTAATGCAGGTAAAAACGTATTTGTAGAAAAGCCTTTAGCCGTCACTCTAGAAGAGCTTGCGGAAGTGGAAGCTACCTATTATTCGAAAGCATCTACTGCTTCAGCGCCAAAGTTAATGGTTGGCTTTAACCGCCGTTTTTCGCCTCAAGTGCAAAAAATGAAAGAGCTACTTTCGTCAGTGAAAGAACCTAAGAGCTTTATGATGACCATGAATGCTGGATCTATCCCTGCGGATCACTGGACGCAAGATAATGAAATTGGCGGTGGTCGTATTATTGGCGAGGCGTGCCATTTCATTGATCTAATGAGATACCTAGCTGATTCAGAGATTGTTTCTGTGCAGTGTCGTCGTATGGGTGATGTTGATAGTGTTGATATCACGGAAGATAAAGCTGCGATTATTCTTGGTTTTGCTGATGGTTCTTTCGGCACTATCCACTACTTAGCTAATGGTGCTGCTAACTTCCCGAAAGAGCGCGTAGAAGTTTTCGCAGCAGGTAGAGTACTTCAATTAGACAACTTCCGTAAGTTAAAAGGTTTTGGTTGGCCTGGCTTTAGTAAAATGAATTTATGGAAACAAGACAAAGGGCAAACAGGTTGTGCGGCTGCTTTCCTTAGTGCTATTGAATCAGGTAAAGAGTCGCCGATTCCACCTCGAGAGCTATTCGAAGTAGCAAGAGTGACAATTGAAATAGCAGAGCAATTGCGTAAACAACAATGAGTCTCAAACTAAAAGCGCAAACTGCAAAGAACTTGGGTGTTTTCAATTTAGCCAGAGTGGCAGTTTACCAACTAGGTGTCCGAAGCGGATTAAACCCAGTTAAGCGTCTCAATCAAGCCTCGATATCGGGGCTTTTGTTTCGTCCTTTATCTGCTTCAGTTCAATGTAAATCTAGTCAGCGATACCAATTCTCCCCTTTTGGTTGGAGGCCGAAGCGATTAGTCAGTGAATTGCGATGGGCGGAGAGCGCATTAACTGGAAAATGCTACTCCAACATGAATAAACCTTGGTTTTGTTTGTCTGACTTTGATTCTAATGTTGGTGATATTAAAGGGATTTGGGAAGCATCTAGATTCGACTGGGTACTAGGCTTAGCGAAGGATTATCTTTCTGGAAGAGAGCAAGCGCTTGATGAGCTGAATGCAACTACGAAAGATTGGCTAAAACACAATTCTCCTTATTTGGGGCCGAACTGGAAGTGTGGTCAAGAAGCCTCAATAAGAGTCATGCATTTGGCTATGGCTGCTAAATTACTGAATCAAGTTGAAAGTCCTGAACCTGCACTGTTGGCATTTGTTAAAGCCCACTTAAAACGCATTGCCCCGACCATCTCTTATGCCGTTGCTCAAGATAACAACCATGGCACTTCGGAAGCTGCCGCCCTATTTATCGGTGGAAGTTGGCTTGTTTCCAGTGGTGATAAAAGCGCTATGCGCTGGCAAAAAATGGGGCGTAAGTGGTTAGAGAATCGAGCAAAGCATTTAATCGATTGTGATGGAACATTCAGCCAGTATTCAGTCAACTATCACCGAGTTATGTTAGATACTTACTCAATGGCAGAGCTATGGAGACGGGAGCTTAATCTCAAGTCGTTTAGTCCGTCGTTGTATACAAAAATTGGTTTGGCGACTCAATGGTTATATCAGTTGACTCAAGAAGTAAATGGGGATGCACCTAATTTAGGTCATAACGATGGCGCAAGGTTGTTACCTTTAAGTGACTCGGATTATCGAGATTTTCGCCCAACGGTTCAGCTCGCCTCAGTCCTGTTCTTGCAGTCATCTGCTTGGGAAAAAGCAGGTAGCTATGATGAACCACTTAAACTTCTGGGGTTAAGTAAACCACAGCAAGCACTTAACAAACCAAGTTCGTTTCATTTTGCGCAAGGCGGATACGCCGGATTAAGAAGCCAAACTGGAGCGTTTGCACTATTCAATTACCCTATATTTCGTTTTCGACCTGCTCAAAACGATGCTCTACATGTGGACTTTTGGCTTGATGGTGTAAACCTGTTAAGAGACGGTGGCACCTTTAGTTACAATGCTGGTCAAGCATATATCGATTACTATGGTGGAACGCAAAGTCATAATACGGTTCAGTTTGATGAGCATGAACAAATGCCACGCTTGAGCAGATTTCTCTTAGGTGCTTGGCTTAAGGCTGAAAATGTCCATTGGGATGAAGATCGCCAATATTGTAGCGCTAGTTACCGTGACTATTTGGGGTGCAGTCATAAAAGAGAGATTTCTCTTTCGAACAGTGCGCTGCGAGTTGTCGATGATATCCACGGTGTACAGAACAAAGCGATACTACGTTGGCGCCTGAGTCCAGGGGAATGGATGATAGAAGGCAATCGCATCACCAACCATATTCATTCTATAACGATAAATAGTAATACCGACATCAAACGACTTGAGTTAGTCGAAGGAAAAGAGTCTCGCTATTACTACCAAGAAACTTCCATTCCTGTTTTGGAAATCGAAGTAACGTCAGATGGCAAAATAACGACAGAGTATAATTACAGATAATGAATATTCTTTATTTTCATCAACATTTTTCAACACCTAAAGGTTCCACAGGAATACGTTCCTACGAGATGTCAAAGCGCCTAATTCACCATGGGCATAATGTCACTATGGTATGTGGCACATATGGTGGAGGAGAGACAGGGTTAGAGTCAGAGTTTATTGGTGGCAAACGTGAGGGCGTCGTCGATGGTATCCGCATCATTGAGTTTGATTTGGCGTATTCCAACTCAGATGGCTTTCTTAAAAGAAGCATGACATTTGTTAAGTTTGCACTCAAAAGTATCGGCTTAGCTTTTACAGAGAAATACGATGTATTGTTTGCAACAACAACACCATTAACAGCGGGTATTCCAGGTATTTTTGCACGTTGGTTACGTGGAAAGCCGTTTGTATTTGAAGTAAGGGATTTGTGGCCTGAATTACCAAAAGAAATGGGGGTAATTACAAACCCTATCATTTTGGGTTTGATGTCTCTATTAGAATGGGCGTCTTATCGCAGTGCGAATCGCTGTATTGGCCTTTCTCCTGGCATTGTCGAGGGAATCAAGAAGCGTGGAGTACCTAAAGACAAAATCGCGATGGTGCCCAATGGCTGTGATCTCTCCATCTTTACTCAACCAAGCGAGCCATGGCGACCAGAAGGTGTCACGCAAGAAGATTTGATGGCGGTTTTCACTGGCACTCATGGTATGGCGAACGGTTTGGATGCTGTCTTAGATGCAGCGACAGAGTTACAAAGCCGTGGCCGAAACGATATTAAGTTAGTTTTGGTGGGGCAAGGTAAGCTAAAACCACAATTGGAGGCGAAAGCTAAAGAGATGCAGCTGAATAACGTTGTATTTCACCCTCCTGTAAATAAGCAGAAGTTGGCGGGTTTGATGGCAAGCGCTGATGTTGGAATGCAAGTGTTGGCAAATATCCCTGCTTTTTATTACGGAACATCTCCGAATAAATTTTTCGATTATATTTCTGCGGGCCTCCCTGTGATTAATAACTACCCAGGTTGGTTAGCAGGGATGATAGAAGATTCTCAGTGTGGCTTTACTGTGGCTCCGGAAAATCCGCAGGCATTTGCAAATGCCTTAGAGCAGGCGGCAGATAATCGAGGGGCGCTTGTTAACATGGGGGCATCCGCTCGACAGCTTGCTGAAAGTCAGTTTGACCGTCAGTTGTTAGCTGATAAATGGGTTCAGTGGGTAGTAGGAACGGCTCAAACAGATGTGAAATCTGCAGAGGTAAATAATGAAAAGATCATTTGATTTCACGGCTTCTTTATTTGCCCTTATTTTACTTTCACCGATTATCGCGCTCGTAGCTTGGAAAATACGCAAGAACTTAGGCTCGCCCGTGTTGTTTCGTCAAACACGTCCTGGTTTGCATGGCAAACCATTTGAAATGGTTAAGTTCCGTACCATGAAAGATGCAGTCGATTCACAAGGAAATCCACTTCCTGATTCCGAGCGAATGACTCCGTTCGGAGACAAATTGAGAAATTCAAGTCTCGATGAGCTTCCGGAGTTGTGGAACGTATTGAAAGGTGAGATGAGTTTAGTGGGGCCACGTCCTTTATTAATGCAGTACTTACCGCTTTATAGTAAAGAGCAAGCAAGACGTCACGAAGTCAGGCCTGGCGTAACGGGCTGGGCTCAAATTAATGGGCGTAATGCGATTAGTTGGGAAGATAAGTTTAAGCTCGATGTCTGGTATGTCGATAATCGTAACCTATGGCTAGATATCAAAATTCTGTTCCTAACCGTTAAAAAAGTGTTTGTGAAAGAAGGAATATCGGCAGATGGCCATGTCACGATAGAACCTTTTACTGGTCAATCAAAGCAGAGCGAAGTCCATGAATAGAACTTGCGCAATTTTAGGCGCTAGTGGTCACGGGAAAGTCGTTGCTGAAATTGCGGAGCTAAATGGTTATACAAACATTGAGTTTTTTGATGATCGCTGGCCAGGGTTGCAAAATGTGGAGCATTGGCCAGTCAAAGGGAATTCCGAAACCTTGTTAAAGATAGCGGCGCAGTTTGATCTAACGGTGATAGCCATCGGCAATAATAAAATCAGGTTAGAAAAGCAGAAGCAACTGAGTATAGCTGGCGCTAAATTCTCTGTACTAGAGCACCCTAGGGCCACAATTAGTCGGCATAGTCAGCTTGATAAAGGTACGGTGGTCATGGCTGGTGCTGTCATCAATCCTTTTGTCAAAGTTGGTAAAGCATGCATTATTAACACGGCTGCAACTATAGACCATGATTGCAGTTTGGCTGATGGTGTGCACGTTAGTCCTGGTTGCAATATTGCTGGTGGAGTGACCATCGGTGAGGGTAGCTGGCTCGGTATCGGAAGCCAAGTTAAACAACTTATTTCCATTGGTACGGGCGTAATGGTAGGAGCCGGCGCGACTGTCCTGAACCATGTACCAGACTTGCAAACTGTTGTGGGTACGCCTGCACAGCTCGTAAACTCAAAATAACATTCTCAGAATAATTTTTATTTAGGTGGCATCGTGCTTAATACTCCATTTTCTCCATGGCCTTCTTTTACTCAAGAAGAAGCCGACGCAGTTAGTCGTGTACTACTGTCAAACAAAGTAAACTACTGGACGGGTAGTGAGTGCCGTGAGTTCGAAAAAGAATTCGCAGCTTGGGTTGGATGTGATCATGCTGTTGCACTAAGCAATGGTACCCTTGCACTCGATGTCGCGCTTAAAGCGTTAGCGATTGGTGAAGGGGACGAGGTTATTACGACGCCTAGAACGTTCCTTGCTTCTGCGTCTTCTATTGTTACGGCTGGCGCCAACCCTGTGTTCGCTGATGTGGATCTCAATAGCCAAGCCATTACGGCAGCGTCGATTGAAGCGGTCCTAACTCCTAAGACTAAAGCGGTCATCGTTGTTCATTTGGCTGGTATGCCGGCAGAAATGGATGACATCATGGCGCTTGCAGAAAGACATGGTTTTTATGTTATTGAAGATTGTGCTCAAGCACATGGCGCGAAATATAAAGGCCGCAGTGTCGGCACAATTGGTCACATTGGTGCTTGGTCATTCTGTCAAGATAAGATCATGACGACAGGCGGTGAAGGCGGCATGGTGACCACGAATGATAAAGATTTGTGGTCAAAAATGTGGTCTTATAAAGATCATGGTAAAAACTATGACGCGATTTATAACCGTCAGCATCCACCAGGCTTTCGCTGGTTGCACGACAGCTTTGGAACCAACTGGCGTATGACTGAGCTACAAGCTGTGGTTGGTCGTATTCAATTGACTCGCATGTCAGAGTGGACGGCAAAACGCCAAGCCAATGCGGCACAAATCGATGAGGCTGTTGCAGATCTCAATATCGTTCGACGCGTTCACGTGCCTGAGCATTCGCAGCACGCTGAATACAAACATTACCTTTTTGTTGAGCCTAAACATTTGGCAGAGGGCTGGACGAGAGATCGCATTGTGGAAGCCATTGTGGAGCGTGGTGTTCCGGCTTATCAAGGTAGCTGCTCTGAGGTGTATTTAGAAAAAGCATTTGATAATACGCCATGGCGACCAGAAAAACGTTTGCCGAATGCAGTGCAGTTAGGTGAAACCAGTTTAATGTTTTTGGTTCATCCAACATTATCGTCAGAAGAAGTCGCTAAAACGTGCGGTGTGATCCGTGAAGTGTTGTTAGAAGCGCAGAAGTAAACCAGTTCAGTCTAAGTGGGACGCATAAATAATAGTGCTTTAATATGTCGTTATTTATGTTTTCCTGTAACAGCGTCCCACCACTTGATGAAAATGTAAAATGTCTGCTACGCAGATTGCTTAAAAGATGCGATGCAGTGAGATAATATGCAATTAATGGTTCTATACATAATCATCAGGTTGTATAATCTTTGCTCAGGCTATCTCATAATATTAACTAGCATTACCACCAAACTCTAAAAATAAACTTGGGGTAATGAGGCTTACATACTGTCATGATTGAAAATAATTCCAAACTTAACGTCATTTGGTCTTTACCGAGATATCAAAAGCGCCTTATTAGTATCGGAGTGGATTTCTTTATTATCTCTGCTGCTTTTATGTTTGCTTATTGGTCTCGCATTGGTGAATTCCGCCCACTTCCAGATATAAGCAGTAACTATGTACTGTTGGCAACCATTGTCTGTACTCTTGCTGTTTTTGTCTCGTTTGGCCTCTACCGAGCGGTGCTACGCTATTTAGGCTTTCATGTTCTGGCAGTCGTCGGGTTGGGTACGATTCTATCTGCGCTTTGTGTGGCCAGCTTTGCTTTCGCATTTGATGCCCAACTACCACGCTCGATTCCTTTTATTTATGCCGCTTATCTTGCGATCGGTGTAGGGACTAGCCGTCTGCTGGTAAGGAGTTTGGTTGCTCAATCGGTACACAAAGCTGGAGCGCCAGTTCTTATTTATGGTGCGGGTAGTGCCGGTCGTGAGCTTGCGTTTGCGCTGCGACAATCAGAAACCTACCGAGTTATTGGCTTTGTCGACGAAGACAAAACGCTTCAAAACACAATGCTAATGGGTTACCGAGTCTATACAGCGGATAACGCGATGAAGGCGATTAGAAAGTATGAAGTAAAAAAAATCTTACTTGCTATTCCTAGCGCTTCAAACAAACGCCGTAAGGAAGTATTAGATAGAATTTCTAAACTGCCTGTTGAAATCCAAACCGTTCCAGATATGAAAGATATCCTTACGGGTAAGGCGAAAATTGATGAACTGAAAGAGGTTCCGATTGGTGATTTGTTAGGTCGAGACCCTGTTCAGCCGCAACAAGTATTAATGGAAGCGAACATCAAGAATCAAGTAGTGATGGTGACGGGAGCTGGTGGTTCAATTGGCTCTGAGTTATGTCGTCAGATTTTAAACTACTCGCCAAAATCATTGATCTTATTTGAACTGTCTGAATTTGCGTTGTATCAGGTGCACAGTGAATTGAGTCAAATCATTAAAGCTAACAATCTGAGCATTGTCGTCGTTCCATTGGTTGGCTCTGTGCAGAGACAAAATCGCTTAGAAACTACCATGAAAGCCTTTGAAGTGGACACGGTTTACCATGCTGCGGCGTACAAACATGTTCCGCTGGTGGAGTACAACGTTGTTGAAGGTGTAAGAAACAATGTGTTTGGCACTTACTATACAGCGCAAGCGGCGATTGATGCAGGTGTGAAGAATTTTGTTCTTATTTCTACTGATAAGGCTGTTAGACCAACGAACGTGATGGGTGCGACTAAACGTATGGCTGAGTTGGGTCTACAGGCGTTGGCACAGCAACAAAACCGAATTCGTGAGAGCAACCCTAATCTGGGTACGCGTTTCTGCATGGTGCGCTTTGGTAATGTTTTGGGTTCGTCTGGCTCGGTAATTCCTGTATTCAAAAAACAGATTGAGAAGCGAGAACCTATTACGGTCACCCACAAAGACATTACTCGATACTTTATGACAATTCCAGAAGCGGCCCAGTTGGTTATTCAAGCTGGGGCGATGGGTAAAGGTGGCGATGTATTTGTTCTCGATATGGGGGAGCCCGTTAAGATTGTCGATCTAGCGAAGAACTTGGTTTACCTGTCAGGGCTCGAAGTTAAAGATGAAAACAATCCTCATGGCGATATAGAGATTCTCTTCACAGGTTTGAGACCGGGAGAGAAGTTATATGAAGAGCTGTTGATTGGAGATGACAATGTTTCCGAAACGGCACACGCACGTATTATGACCGCGCAAGAAAGTTACCTACCACTAAAGGAGTATGAAATCTTAATCGACAAGCTCGATGTCGCCTGTCACAACTTCCAACACGAAGTGATTCGTCGCTTGTTACTCGATGCTCCTACAGGCTTTAATCCGGTGGACGGCATTGAAGATCTCGTATGGAAGCAAAATACTCGCACTGCGGAGTTATATACTTTTGAACCAAAGCAAAGTAATGCAAGTGAAACTTGATGCTTTTGTCTGGTTGGTAAATAATAGAAAAATTAATAAGATATGTTGTCTTGGTACTCGCAGTGGTGATTTGTTTACTACGAGCGTAACGTGAACATGTCGTAATCTCAAAAAGGCACTTCTGAGTGCCTTTTTCTGTATTCAATACATTAACAGTGGCTAAAACTGATGGCACAGAAAACGATAAAAACAGGGATAGCAGCATTATCGCTGCCGCTACTGGTAAGTACTTCTCTTACCGCTCAGGAGTTGGCGACGCTGCCTTCGAACCAAAGCTTTACCGGATTGACTTTTACGCCCAATGCACAGTCTTTAAATTACGGCGATTTTTCTTTTACCTACGCTCAAGGCTTACCATTTAGGACGGCAGTTCAAGATTTAGATTCTCTAAAATTCTCGTTCGGTATGTTTGATGGCTTGGAAGCTCACGGAAGAATTGTAACGGATGACTATACTTCAAATTGTTTTTACGATTGTGGTGATACCCGTGATTTATCTATGTCTTTCAAGTATCAGGTCCCTAACTTTTGGGGTTCGGAGAATCTCGACTTTGCTCTAGGTATTCAGGACTTAGGTGGCTCAGCCAATCAGTTCAGTACGAAATATGCGGTTGCAGATTACTCGTTCGGCTTTGCTCCGGTTCGCGTTTCTGCAGGTTATGGGCTTTCTGATATCGGATTGGGTGTGATGGATGGCCCGTTCGGTGGTATTGAATATCAACCATTGAGCTTTTTGCAGGTTAGCGGAGAATACGACGCAGTGGAGTTTAACTCTTCGGTCAAGCTTTTTACCCCACAAGGCACATTGCCTTATGATGTGACAGCCTCGCTCAGTTATCAGCTTTACTCTGGCCACAATACTGATGAACAAAATATTTGGAACGCGGCACTTTCAGTACCTCTAGTTACTGGGTATACACGTTCTCGCGATTACTCGCGCAATAATCTCACGTTAATGGAAAAGCTGTCTTTGGAGCAGAATAAAGCTAAAGAGGCTTCTATCTCTGCTTTAGTGAGCGCGCTTCGTAATGAAGGCTTTGTGAATATTCAAATCGGTTTGCTGAATCAAACAACCGTAGTGGCGCTAGAAAACCGTCGTTATAACCATAACCAAGTAGATGGTTTAGGTGTTGCTATGGGGATCATCTCTAGCCACCTAGGTCAAAACGCGGTATCAGAAGTGGGTGGTGATTCAGAGCGTATTGAGCTATTTATGCTCGCAAACCAAAAGCCCGTTGTGAGCGTGCAAGTGAATTCAACGTGCTATCAGAGTTTTATCAATGGTTCTGCTGCGTGCGAGGATATTAAGTTCACGACACGAGATTTAGCCGAAAAACTTGAGTTGGTTAACTGGAAAACAGAGCGCGTAAATAGCGGCGCACTAGCCTCTCAACTTGTCTTTTCACCAATGGTTCGTCATGCCGTTGCGACCGAGTTTGGTGTTTATGACTACTCTTTTGCGATGTCGAGCAACTTATATACCTACCTTTGGTCTGGCGCGGCTGTCGATGTTCGCCATATTTTGCCGTTAGCGGAAACTGACGATTATGAAAAATGGGGATACTTTGAGGATAGTGCTTACGAAAATGATATCGAACGCGCAATGCTGCACCAATTCTTCCGTTTACCTTATGTCGATATTGCGAACCAAGTATCCATCGGTTTGGCGAAAACAGATTATATTGGCGCGAGAAGTGAGTCTACATGGTTTTCTCAGTCTGGTGCGCACGCTTTGAGTTTGGAAATGAGCTACTTCCAGCACGTCGATGAGAAAGATGAAAATGGCTATGAAACTCTCGATCGTCAAACTTCGCTAGCTCGCTATACTTTTTCAATGCCCGAATGGGATTGGCAGTTTAACGCGACAGCGGGTGAGTTTTGGCGGGGCGATGTTGGTGCTAAGCTAACAACATCGCATTGGTTTGAGGATATTGAGGTTTCTGCTACTTATCAGGTTACTAAGTACAAAGATACTGATGAAGAGCAGTTTGTCGCTGTGTCAGTCAAGCTACCACTAACACCTTGGCGTGATATGTCTCCTGGCTTATTGCAGGTTCGAGGTAACGAAGCTTATGACTTTAATGTGATGACGCGAGTAGGCAATGACGTCAATTTCTTAAGTGATGGACAAGGTGATGAGCTTATCATGGACAACAGCATGCTACGTCGTTACTTCAACCGTGGTCGTTATGGTAGCGATTACTTTGAAGAGAATAAGATTCGCTTACGTAACGCCTACCTGCGTTACTTATCAACTCAGTTAGACTAAACCCATAGAACAGTACGATGTATAAAAGCGGCCAATGTGCCGCTTTTTTATTTTCTAATGTATGAAGCTTAGGTTGCACAATATTGTTTCACTATCCAAAAATTAAAACTATTGATATTCTGATATAAGAACTAAAGATTAGGGTATTGGAATGAAAATAGCGGTTGCCGGTACGGGGTATGTCGGGCTCTCTAATGCGATGTTGTTAGCCCAAAACCACCAAGTTGTTGCACTTGATATTGTAGAAAAAAAAGTTGAGTTGCTTAACAACAAGTGTTCACCCATTGTAGATAAAGAAATTGAAGATTTTCTGTCTAATCGAGAACTAGACTTTACTGCTACCACGGACAAAGAGCTCGCCTACAAAGGTGCTGATTTTGTTGTTATAGCAACGCCAACGGATTATGACCCACAAACCAATTACTTTAATACGGCTTCCGTCGAAGCGGTGATAAAAGATGTAATGGCGATTAATCCAAATGCTGTAATGGTAATTAAGTCTACAGTGCCTGTGGGTTATACTGCACGCATTAAGCAAGAGTTAGGTTGTGAAAATATTATTTTCTCGCCAGAGTTTCTTCGCGAAGGCAAAGCACTTTACGATAACCTCCACCCATCTCGCATCATTGTTGGTGAGCGCAGTGCACGTGCTGAGACATTCGCCAATCTTCTAGTTGAAGGGGCGGTAAAAGAAGACATCCCAGTTTTGTTTACTGATTCTACAGAAGCTGAAGCGGTTAAGTTGTTCTCAAATACTTACCTTGCAATGCGCGTAGCTTATTTCAATGAGTTAGATTCTTATGCTGAGGCGCATAATCTTGATTCTCGCCAAATTATCGAAGGTGTTGGTTTGGACCCCCGTATTGGTAACCACTACAACAATCCTTCATTTGGATATGGTGGTTATTGTTTACCAAAAGATACCAAGCAACTTCGTGCAAACTATCAAGATGTCCCAAACAGTATTATTGGGGCCATAGTGGAAGCCAATCGCACTCGTAAAGACTTTATTGCTGAGTCTATTCTCAAACGAGAACCTAAAGTGGTTGGGATATACCGTTTGATAATGAAAGCTGGCTCAGATAATTTCCGCGCTTCGTCTATTCAAGGTATTATGAAGCGTATCAAGGCAAAGGGTATTGAAGTGGTGGTGTATGAACCAGTACTTCAGGAAGACGAGTTCTTTAACTCACGTGTAATCAACGACCTGAATGAGTTTAAACAAAGCGCCGATGTGATTGTCTCTAACCGTATGGTTGAAGAACTTACTGATGTGGCTGATAAGGTGTACACGCGAGACCTATTTGGTAGTGATTAGACTTTAGTTAAGATGATCGTGTGTAATCTAATACACAAACAAAAAGGGATGCATGATGCATCCCTTTGTTATTTTTACTCTCAGTAAAAACGAGATTAAGCTTTTGCTTTAGCCGCTGCTTTAGCGATTGCTGCGAAGCTTTTCGCGTCTAGAGAAGCACCGCCAACTAGAGCGCCGTCGATGTCTGGTTGTGAGAAGTAAGCTTCAGCGTTTTCTGGCTTAACAGAACCGCCGTATTGGATGATTACTTGTGCTGCAACTGCTTCGTCTTTCGCTGCGATTAGTGCGCGGATAGAAGCGTGGATGCGTTGTGCATCTTCAGCAGTTGCTGCTTTACCAGTACCGATAGCCCAGATTGGTTCGTAAGCGATGATTGCGCCGTTTAGAGCTTCAACACCGTAAGTGTCGATAACTGCGTTGATTTGACGTGCACATACTGCTTCAGTTTCGCCAGCTTCGTTTTGCGCTTCAGATTCACCGATACAGAAAACAGGTGTTAGACCGTTTTCTTTTAGGAAATTGAATTTCTTAGCGATGAACTCGTCAGATTCGTTGTGGTATTCACGACGCTCTGAGTGACCGATGATGATGTGAGTAGCACCGAAATCTTTCAGCATTTCTGGAGACATATCGCCAGTGAACGCACCGCTGTTGTTTAGGTCAGTGTTTTGAGCACCCAGGATGATCTTGTTACCGCCTTCAGCGATTACGCGCTCTGCTAGGTCGATGTAAAGTGCTGGTGGAGCGACTGCTACGTCAACACCTTCAACGCCTTCAAGTTCAGCGTTAAGACCAGTTAGCAGCTCAGTTACCATTGCTTTGCTGCCGTTTAGTTTCCAGTTACCCATCACTACAGGACGACGCATAGGAATATCTCCCTTATCTTTAATGTAAATAGTCAATTAATGTAAAAAATCTACGTAGGAATATAACAGAATAATGTGAACAGATCATGATTGGCGTCATGTCTTGTCCGGCTTTCTTTGTTGATTCGACCAAGCATCGATCCTGTTATTTTTGTCAAAAGCAACCGATTGGTGATCGCGTAGACAGAATGATAGTTCATTCCTCGGAAATTGCTGCTGAGATTGGTATTACTACGCGCTGGAATTAATTGTTGTAGAAAGGAATCGAAATGCCAAATCTCGTTTTAGAGTATTCAAACTCGGTGGAAGAACGCGTCAATGTTCAGGGGTTGCTGGAGGATTTACATAAAACGGCGTTAGAAAGTGGCCTTTTTGAACTCGCGTCAGTGAAATCTAGAACGCTCCGGTGCCACAATTGGTTGATAGGAGAGGAGGGTGATAGCCTCGACTTTATCCATATCAACTTTGATTTGTTATCTGGTCGCTCCCAAGAACAAAAGCGAGAACTGTCACGAGCCTTGATGGCGATACTTCAAGAGCAAGCTAGTCACGTGCACAGTTTAACGGTCAATATCCGAGACATGGATATAGATAGCTTCCAAAAGGTAGTGAACTAGGTGGTGCTGGATTGCCCGAGAATAGCGAGGGGTTATTGTTACGAATTCTCAGCCTGGCTCTGCTTGTTATATGGACGTTGTGGGCACCCAAGCTATCGGTGTCCTTTCCAAACTATATCGACTCGGCTAATCTATAACCTTTCTACTTTGGGGTAAAATTTGATGTCGACTAAAGAGTTACTGTTTTCTTTTCAAGGACGTATAAACCGTAAAACCTACTGGATTTGGAACGTCATTTACTATGTGTCCATTCTAGGCTTTGGTGCCGGTATCAGCCAACTGCTTCCTACTCTCTCCTATGTGCTTCTTCCTATTTTCTTGGTGGTTCTGTTGCTCCCTGATTTGGCGATAACTACCAAGCGTTGGCACGACCGCAACAAATCGATCTATTGGCTAGCACTGAATATTCCGTTGATTATCGGACGAATTGCCACGCCAATGACCAGCCCAGCCGTGCAAGAGCCGTCGACCCCACAGATGTTCGTCGCTTCCATTTCTCTGATTTGTGGTTTATGGATTCTAATTGAATGTGGTCTCTTAAAGGGGACATCAGGACCAAACCAATATGGCCCTGAGCCGGAGTAATTGCCTCAAGTATCGTGCGTGCTGAAAGTAGATTCTTAGTCTCGCTAAGGCTCGCTAGAATGACGATCCTTTTTGGTTTGGAGGCTGTTAAAGTCATCATCATTCTGAACAGCGAGGGACGAGTGTGATTCAGAATCTATCGTCCGCTTGAGCAGTGTTTAAGCTGAGTGGGAAAGAATAGGAGCTTGCTGTTACTAGATTCTTAGTCTCGCTGAGGCTCGCTAGAATGACGGACTCTTTTGATTTAGAGGCTCTTAAAGCCACTGTCATTCTGAACAGCGAGGAATGAGTGTGATTCAGAATCTATCGTCCGCTTGAGCCCTGGTTAAGCTGTGTGTGAAAGAGTAGGAGCTTGCTGTTACGAGATTTTTAGTCTCGCTAGAATGACGAACTCTTTTGATTTAGAGGCTGTTAAAGCCACCGTCATTCTGAACAACGAGGAACGAGTGTGATTCAGAATCTACGCACAGAGTGCTCCGAGTTTGAAATAAACTGACTGAGCTCGCGAATTACAATGGAAAAGTAACAGCGAATAATGAAGGAGAATGAATCATCGATAAGACACCTTGCGTTTATATCCTAACGTCAAATAACAACGCCGTTCTCTACATAGGTGTTACCAGTCAGCTGCCCCAAAGAATATGGCAACATAAAAATGGAGTAGTGGAAGGGTTTACCAAGAAATACAACGTTCATAAGCTCGTTTACTTTGAGTTATTCGACGATATGGCTAATGCTATAAACCGAGAAAAGCAGCTCAAGCAGTGGAAGCGTGAGTGGAAGTTAGCCTTGGTAAGAGAAACGAACCCTAACTTTCTCGATCTATCTATTGAGTATCAGTAAAAATCATCCCTATCTTTAAACGCATTTAAGCTAACCACATCCGCTTTTTGTGTCGGTGCCGCTTCCCCTTCTAGCGCTGCTTTGAACTTTACGACCTGTTTTCGCAACTCGTTCATCAATACCACATTGGTGTGATGAGGGTTTTTACACGTGCTGATGACTCTATCAATGTGGCTTTGTTGAGCCCACAATCTTTCTTTCATATCTTCTGATGCGCTTTCGATCATCTCTTTCGCCATCTTATGACGAAATTGCTCAAAAGCTTCTGGGTCTCGCTCTGCCATTCGAACCATTTCATCGAATGGAGGAAGCGTTTGGGGTGGGATATGACGTAGAGTAGACATCGATGCTCTCCAAATCCTTATGGAAATTGCCTTTAGTTACTAAAAGCCTATACCACTAGAAAGAGGAGAGAGGATGAATTCTTCAGCCGTCTCACTTATAAGAGAAGCTTTCAAGCTTGAGATTGAATAAGTGCGGCATGTCGATGTTTGGTTGTGGTGGTTACTGCAGTTGTTGGATGCGGTAAACGCAGCGTCTTTGGCCACTAATGATGTGTTCGGTACGCTCTACTTTGGTGTCACGTCCAAGTAAAGACTGAAAGACACTTAATTCTGATTGGCACAAGCTTGGGCAGCGAGTTGCGGCTTTACAAATCGGACAGTGATTTTCGATCAAGATGAATCCGTTCTCATCTTTCTCGAGCTCGGCCATATAGCCTTCTTGCTCTCTTAATGTGACAAGTGTTTCTAGTTTGCTTTGCAGAGAGTCGCATTGCTCAAGATGCTGACGATAACTTTGTAACGTGAGTTTTTCCCTTTCTGATGTGACTTTTTCCAGTCCATCTTTGCCAAAGATATGTTCGACAGCTTCTATAAACTGAATGGTCAACTCACCGTGACGGTCAGCAAATTGCTCATGACCTTTTTGAGTGAGAGACCAATGACGAGCAGGGCGACCAACTTTCACTTTTACGTCATGGATAGAAAGAATGCCATCATCTTCTAAACTTTGTAGGTGCTGACGAGCCCCCATGGTTGTCATACCTAGCTCAGAAGAGAGTTGTTTTGCAGTGACGGAGCCATCACGCTTAACGATTTGCAATATCCTATCTACGGTCTTCATATACCCACCATTTATACGTCAGTACATATTATGCGCGATAGGGTTAGTAAAGAAAAGTGTTGACTTAATTTGAGTGTGGATTTGTAGGGGCTATGTTCATATGAGCCAATATATGTCGTCATTCTGAACAGCGAGGAACGAGGTGATTCAGAATCCATCTTCTGGTTGAGCAGTGGTTAAGGTGATCAGGAAAGAATAGGAGCTTGTTACTACTAGATTTTTAGTCTCGCTGGGGCTCGCTAGAATGACGAGTTTTTTCGATTTAGAGCTTGCTATGGTAGCCGTCATTCTGAACAGCGAGGAATGAGTGTGATTCAGAATCTATCTTTTGGTTGAGTAGTGGTTAAGGTGACCAGGCAAGAATAGGAGCTTGTTACTACTAGATTCTTAGTCTCGCTGGGGCTCGCTAGAATGACGAATTCTTTTGATTTAGGGCTAGTTAAAGCCACCGTCATTCTGAACAACGAGGAACGAGAGTGATTCAGAATCTACTGTCCGGCTGTGCGGAAAGAAAGGCTCAAGCTCAGACTGAGCGAGAGCCTCGAGAAATGCTTAAAGAATAATATCGCGTACTTCTGGATCTTTACGATCTAGGTAGTGAGTCGACTTAATGCGACGAATAGTACGGCATCGACCGCGCACGAGCAGCGTTTCTGTGGTCGCCATATTGCCTTGACGAGAGATACCTTCCAGCAAGTCACCTTTAGTGATGCCTGTAGCTGAAAATACCACATTGTCGCTACGAGCCATGTCTTCCATTTTGAGGACAACATTTGCTTTTACGCCCATTTCATCGCAGCGTTTTAGTTCATCTGCACCGTAAATGCGGTTTTCTTCAGTATCGCCTTTTACTTCGTGACGAGGAAGCAGACGACCGTGCATGTCACCGTCTAGCGCTCGAATTACCGCTGCTGATACTACCCCTTCTGGCGCGCCGCCAATGCAGTACATCATGTCCACTTCACTGTCTGGCATACAAGTCAGAATAGAGGCAGCGACGTCACCATCAGGCACCGCAAAAACACGTACGCCCATTGCTTGCATTTCTGCAATAACGTCATCGTGGCGAGGTTTCGCAAGGGTAATAACGACTAGGTTATCAAGTGGCTTGTTCAGGGCTTTTGCTACGTTCTCTAGGTTTTCTTTTAACGGCTTTTCTAAGTCAATTACGCCTTTTGCACCAGGGCCAACAACCAGTTTTTCCATGTACATATCTGGCGCTTTAAGAAAGCTGCCTTTCTCACCTGCGGCAAGTACGGCTAGTGCGTTCGATTGTCCCATTGCCGTCATACGCGTTCCTTCAATCGGGTCGACTGCAATATCTACTTCATCACCACCAATACCCACTTGCTCACCAATGTACAGCATTGGCGCATCATCGATTTCACCCTCACCAATGACAATTTCACCACTGATATCTGTTTTGTTCAGTAGCGTGCGCATAACTTCAACAGCTGCGCCATCGGCTGCGTTTTTATCGCCACGGCCAAGCCATTTGTAACCAGCCAGAGCTGCACCTTCAGTCACACGGGAAAATGCCATTGCTAAATCGCGTTTCATGATGTCTCCAAGTAAGCAAGAGGGAAGAAGAATTTGCGCGGCGATTCTATCACAAGGTCGAGTAAACGTTTGCCTTTTTGCGAGGCTTTTACTTTATCTAACTTGAATTTGATCAATACTTAGGGCGATTTTCAGCGTAGCGAGACGCAAAATCCTTGCTCAAAAATGCTTCGGCGACAAGAAAAGTCAGCGTTTAGTGAGATTGCGCTGATTTTTTGACCGAATGATGCAAAATATCGAATATAGTGAGTGTTTCTCATCGCGACGCTGAGTAGAATGAACCTTATATAGGTTAGGTGTGCATCAATCTCGCACATCGTCCCAACGGAATAACATAGGTAGGCCAAGATGTCTTTTGAAGTACTAGAACAACTAGAATCTAAAATTCAAACTGCAGTTGACACAATCACTCTTCTTCAGATGGAAGTCGAAGAGCTGAAAGAAGATAAAGCTAAACTTGCGGAAGAAGCTAACGAGCTTCGCTCTCAACGTGAAGAGCTAGAGCAAAAAGCACAACAAGCACAGCAAGAGCACGCACAATGGCAAGAGCGCATTCGTGCACTACTTGGCAAAATGGACGAAGTGGAATAATTCAGCTTCTTCATTCCAAATTAAAAACACCCGCGCTAAGCGGGTGTTTGTGTTTTAGGGAAGTAGAAAATGTTAAGACAAGGCTAGGCGCTGATAGCTAAGAGAAGACCCTATAACTTAGACACCTAAGACTCGCTATGCTTCTTCATCCAACTCTAAATCAATATTCAATGGTTCAGGCGACAGGATAATTCCGGTGCTATCAGCATAAATGTAATCTTCTGGAAGGAAGCTAACGCCGCCAAAGTTGACTGGTACATCCAATTCGCCAATACCCTGACTGGTCGCTCCAACAGGAATAGAGGCGAGGGCTTGAATGCCTAAGTTCATATCTTCAAGTTCATCTACTTCACGAACACAGCCGTAAACGACAATGCCTTCCCACTCGTTTTCTTCCGCAATGGTTGCGATTTCTGCATCGATAAGGGCTTTACGTAGGGAACCGCCACCGTCAATTAACAAAACGCGACCAAGTCCATCTTGCTCTAATGTCTCGCGGATCAACGAATTATCTTCAAAACACTTGATGGTGGTGATTTGCCCGGCAAATGAAGCGCGACCGCCAAAGTTACTGAACATTGGTTCAACCACATCTACCTGATCGAGGTAGATATCACAGAGTGCTGAGGTATTGTATTCCATAGCGTACCTTTCTAAACAGAAATTGGTTGTCTTTGAGTATATCTAGGCATTAAGTCAATGCAATGACAATCCTTTTTTAACTTACTAGAGTTTGAGCTACCACAATTGTTGCAAACAAAACGTTGGTGACTAGAGAGCATTTCACGATGACTGGCATCATTGGTGCTATCTGAGCGGGCTTTTGTGTATGCCAAACTGCTTTACCATGATCGGCCACGAAATAAATACTAAGTAAAAATGGCAAGCTAATCCAAACGGGTTTGTCTTGAATTAACAAGTAAGCCGCAAAGGCAAGGATAGCTCCGCCAAGTAAGATAAAGTGGTACTGCTTGGCTTTACGTTGACCTAAGCGTACCGCCACCGTGCGTTTACCACACTCTCGGTCGTTCTCTATATCACGCATATTGTTGATGTTGAGTACTGCAACAGCGAGTAAACCGCAGCCTAAAGCAGGTAAGAATAGCGTGGTGTCTACGTGACCGGTATGCAAGAAGTAGGTACCTGATACGCCGAGTAAACCAAAAAACAAGAACACTGATATATCGCCAAGCCCCACGTAACCGTATGGTTTGCTACCCATGGTATAAGCAATGGCTGCGAGAATGGCCAAAATTCCCAGCCCGATAAAAGTAACAATGCTTTCCAGTGAACTTAGTGAATAGAAAACTAACACCAAGCCTGAAATGGCGGTCAGAACGATGTTAAAGATAATCGCTTGTTTCATCTGTTTAGCACTTACCGCGCCTGACTGCATCGCTCGTAATGGGCCGAGGCGTTTGTCGTTATCTGTACCTTGAACGGCATCGCCATAGTCGTTTGCCAGGTTGGACAGAATTTGCAGCAATGTCGCGGTTACGAAAGCCATGATGGCAATCGTCAGTGAGAAATGACCCGCCGAGTAGGCGAGCACGCTACCTGTTAAGATAGAGACCAATGCCAGAGGTAATGTTTTTGGACGAGCGGCTTCAAGCCAGATCTGTAGAGATTGTTTCATGGAAATTTCGTGCTAGTAACCAATGTGCCCAGTATAAGCACAAAGAGGCAGATACGCTATTGACCTAAAACAACTCAACTAGAAGTCAAAGGGTGATTCAGAATCTATCATCCGGTTGTGCAGTGGTGAAGGTGAGTGGGAAAGAAAGGCGTCTGCTGTTAGCAGATTCTTAGTCTCGCTGGAGCTCGCTAGAATGACGAGATCTTTTGATTTAGATGTTATCTAAGTCACCGTCATTCTGAACAGCGAGAAACGAGGTGATTCAGAACCTATCGTCCCGGTTGTGCGGTGGTGAAGGTGAGTTGGAAAGAATAGGCGTCTGCTGTTAGCAGATTCTTAGTCTCGCTTGAGCTCGCTAGAATGACGAGATCTTTTGATTTAGATGTTGTCAAAGCCACCGCTATTCTGAACAACGAGGAACGAGTGTGATTCAGAATCTATCGTCCGGTTGTGAAGTGGTTAAGGTGAGTTAGAAAGAATAGGCGTCTGCTGTTAGCAGATTCTTAGTCTCGCTTGAGCTCGCTAGAATGACGAGATCTTTTTGATTTAGATGTTGTCAAAGTCACCGTCATTCTAAACAGCGAGGAACGAGTGTGATTCAGAATCTATCGTCCGATTGTGCGGTGATTAAGGTGAGCGAGGAAGAGTAGGCGTCTGTTGTTACCAGATTCTTAGTCTCGCTTGAGCTCGCTAGAATGACGAGAGCTTTTGATTTAGATGTTGTCAAAGTCACCGCCATTCTAAACAAAAAGCCCATAAACAAGGTTCTGGGCTTTGGTAAAATAGATTGCGTTTAAAGAATAAAGCGGCTTAGATCTTCATCTTCAATTGTGTCGCCTAGGCGCGCTTTCACGTAAGCGGAATCAATAACGAATTTAGCGCCAGATTGCTCCGCTGCGTCGTAAGAGATTTCATCCATCAAGCGTTCCATTACGGTGTGTAAGCGACGAGCACCGATGTTTTCTGTGCTTTCGTTGACCGTCCATGCCGCTTCCGCGATTTGCGTGATGCCGTCTTCTGTGAATTCGATGTCCACATCTTCCGTTTTCATCAACGCAACGTACTGCTCTGTTAGAGAGGCTTTTGGTTCTGTCAGAATGCGTTTGAAGTCGTTGCTGCTTAGTGCTTCTAGCTCAACACGAATTGGTAGACGACCTTGCAATTCTGGGATCAAGTCAGATGGTTTTGCCACTTGGAATGCACCAGATGCAACAAACAGAATATGGTCTGTTTTTACCATGCCGTGCTTGGTTGATACCGTGCTGCCTTCAATCAATGGAAGTAGGTCGCGCTGAACACCTTCGCGTGAAACGTCTGGGCCTGAGCTCTCGCCGCGTTTACAGATCTTGTCGATCTCATCGATAAATACGATGCCGTTGTTTTCAACGTTGAAAATCGCTGCTTCTTTTAGCTCTTCTTGGTTTACCAGTTTCGCCGCTTCTTCTTCCGCTAACGCTTTCATTGCGTCTTTGATTTTCAGCTTACGTTTTTTCTTAGTGTCGCCTGCCAGGTTTTGGAACATGCCTTGCAGCTGGTTAGTCATCTCTTCCATACCAGGAGGCGCCATGATCTCTACGCCCATTTGTGGTGCGGCTACGTCGATTTCAATTTCTTTATCGTCTAGTTGGCCTTCACGCAGTTTCTTACGGAAGATCTGGCGAGTGTGAGAAGACTCTTCCGTTTGCTCTGCTTGACCCCAACTATCACGTGCTGGTGGCAGTAGCGCATCAAGAATACGTTCTTCCGCTTGCTCTTCTGCGCGGAATTTCACTTTCTCCATCGCTTGTTGATGCGTCATTTTCACAGCGACATCTGTTAGGTCACGGATGATGGTTTCAACTTCTTTACCAACGTAACCCACTTCGGTGAATTTTGTCGCTTCAACTTTGATGAAAGGGGCATTTGCCAGTTTTGCGAGGCGTCGTGCGATTTCAGTCTTACCAACACCAGTAGGACCAATCATCAAGATGTTTTTTGGCGTCACTTCGGCACGCAAGCTTTCTTCAAGCTGCATGCGGCGCCAGCGGTTACGAAGTGCAATCGCAACCGAACGCTTGGCTTTTTCTTGACCGATAATGTGGCGGTTCAATTCATGAACGATTTCGCGAGGCGTCATTTCAGACATATTCTTTCCTTACTTCGTTACGATTACGCGGTTGGTTTTTCAGGCTCTACTGTTGAGTCTAGCTCTTCTACCGTGTGGTGATGGTTCGTGAAGACACAAATATCACCCGCGATATTGAGAGCTTTTTCCGCGATCTCACGAGCATCTAGATCTGTGTTTTCTAGTAGGGCGGTTGCGGCAGCTTGTGCGTAAGCACCACCAGAGCCAATCGCAATCAGGTCGTGTTCTGGCTGTACGACATCACCATTACCGGTAATGATTAACGATGCGGTTTCGTCGGCAACGGCAAGTAAGGCTTCGAGCTTGCGCAGAGCACGATCGCTACGCCAGTCTTTGGCTAGCTCAACTGCCGCTTTGGTTAGGTGACCTTGGTGCATTTGCAGTTTGCTTTCGAAGCGCTCAAAAAGGGTGAAGGCATCCGCAGTACCGCCGGCAAAGCCCGCTAGTACTTGGTTGTTGTATAGGCGGCGAACTTTGCGCGCATTACCTTTCATTACGGTATTGCCTAGAGATACTTGGCCATCACCCGCGATGACGACTTTATTATTTCGACGTACAGATACAATGGTAGTCACAGTCGACCTCTTGATTATTTCTCTTTGGATTTAATTCAGTATATGGGGGAGGAGAAATGGGGATTCAAGGGGGCAAAAAGAAAGGCCCTAGGATCTTAGCTCCTAGGGCCTGAGTTTAAAGATTTTCTTTCCAAATCGCACACGGCTCGATTTTCGCGCGTTGCAGTTTATGACGGTCACGTTCTGCATCACGTTTGAACTTATACGGACCTAGCACCACGCGATACCATGAACTGCCTTCTTTCTTACGAATCTTGCTCGACATCCCTTGGAACGCGATTGCAAGCTTGCGCTCTTCGGCTTGTGCCTGAGTTTTGTACGCGCCACACTGCATGATGTAAGGAATTTTAGAAACTTCAATTTCTTTGGCCACAACTTCAACTTCACGTTTCGGTAGTGACTCAACATATTCCCATTTTTCTTCTGGTGGTGGCGGCAAGTCTTTTTTCGGCTTTGGTTTGCTTACAGTGGTTGTTGGCTGCTTCACGACTGGTTGTTTAGGTTCTGGGTCGCTACTCAAAAGGTAAAGACCATAGCCAAAACCGCCCACGAGCAAGATAGCGAGCAGGCCACTGCGCCAAGGTTTTTTTCTTCTCGGCGGCTGTTTTTTTGTCGACTTTTTTGGGGCGCCTCGCCCCCGTCTTACATAATCTCTATTTGCCACGGTTATTTCTGGTCATCAAGGATTCTTGCAAATATGTTAATCCAGAACGAGTTGAGAAAACACCCTATTGATAGAATCTTGATAGCTAAAGCGCGACAACGCCCGAGTGTAGGAGTGTGTTTCTGTTCTCGCTTATATTTATTCGGGGATATACAAAAAGCAGGAGGGGTAAATAAAAAAGCGGCGCCTTAGCACCGCTTTGGGGATGAATACCTAATCTTCAGGTTAAGGGCGCTGTGGTGGCGCTGCACTTCCACGAATGACGAGATTAGTTTCAAGCAGACGCGAGCCTGAATGCACGTCGTGGCCTTTTAACATCTCGAGCATCATTAGCATCGCTTGTCGACCAATCTCATAGCGAGGTTGAGAGATGGTGGTCAACGGTGGATCGCAGTACTGAGCGAAGTTAATGTCATCAAAGCCCACAACAGAGAGATCTTGCGGTACTCGTAAGCCAAGCTTTTTCGCTTCTTGAATTGCGCCGATGGCCATTGTGTCACAGTGACAGAAAATAGCCGTTGGTGGTTCTGGCAATTCGAGCAGTTTACGAACGGCTTTTGCTCCGCCATCAAAAGAAAACTCAGTAATGACACTATATTGTGGATCTTTATTGATGCCGGCACGGCGCAGGGCTTGTTGGTAGCCTTGCTGGCGGAACTGACACAATATTGCTGTATCTGGTCCAGAGATTTGAGCAATGCGTTTATGACCTAATTGGGTCAGGTAATTCACTGCTTCAAATGCAGAGGTCAGGTTATCAATATGTACTGTCGGAAGCTCGAGTTCAGGCGCAAATTCACACGCCATTACCATCGGAGGTAAGTTCTTTTGCTCTGGCTTACTGACATCGAATGGTAGATCTGTACCAAGCAGTAGCATTCCATCTGCCTGCTTAGTAAATACGAGGTTAACGAAAGAGCTTTCGCGTTTCTTCTGTTGTCCGCTATCGCCCAGCAGGACTAGATAGCCATGTTCCATGGCTGCATCTTCAATACCGCGAATAATTTCAGAAAAATAAGGATCACAGATGTCGGGAACGATAGTAACAATGGTTTTTGATTCGTTTCTACGTAAGTTACGCGCTAATGAGTTTGGAGAATAACCCGCTTCAAGTACGGCATCTTCTACTCTCTTTCTTGTAGAAGAAGAGACTTTCTCTGGATTCATTAAGGCTCGAGATACCGTAGCCGTAGACACTCCCGCAAGCTGGGCAACATCCTTCATTGTCGCCATAGTTTTTAACCTCTCATTTATTTTTTGCCAAGATGACGTTATTCCGGTTTGAAATCAGAGTAATCAAACCGAGTTAGAGCTGTGTTTGCTCTTCGCTCAGTTCGTGTTAACGAGTGGGAAAATGGATTCTTCACCGCGATATCAATTTGTGGGAATAGTCATTGTTTTAATCTAAGCCTGTGCAAACAAGTCACTTTAGACTTTTCTAATTTGGATAGTCTATTCATTTCTAAAGTGAAAGTTACGGTCTGTTTAACAAAAATTGTAATCTTGGTGTGATTCTGGTCACATTAAGTGGTAATTCATTACATAGTTAAACGTTTGCTAGCTGAGATCTTGTGGTTCTATGTCTAAATTCCAGCGTACTTTCTTAGCATTTGGCAACAACTCAATAGCAGGTTTGGCACTGGTTAATAACTTTTGCATCAATGAACGATGCTGAGTTTGCAGTAATAGTTGCCAACGGTATTTACCAGCCCGCTTGGCCAAAGGTGAAGGAGTAGGGCCTAACACCATGCAGGAATCATCGAACAGAGGGTGTGACTCTAACGTAAAGCGAACCTGACGCAGGAAGTCTTCAACTACCTCACTTTGGTTCGCCTCTGCTTTAAACAGAGTCAAGAAACTATAAGGCGGAAGCTGAGCCAATTTGCGTTCTTCCAGAGCAGTCATAGCAAAGTGGCGATAGTCTTTTTGAAGCAGGGCCTGCAGCAAGCTGTGCTCAGGATGGTGGGTTTGTAGGATAACCTCGCCAGGTTTACTTGCGCGGCCGGCACGACCTGCGACTTGAATAAACAACTGCGCTAGTCGCTCGGAAGCGCGGAAGTCACTACTATAGAGAGAGCCATCAACATCCAAAAGAGCAACGAGCGTTACATTTGGAAAATGGTGCCCCTTAGCCAGCATTTGGGTGCCAATCAGAATTTGATGTTCACCTTTACGAATCGATTCAAGGGCATCTTCCAAACTACCTTTGCGACGTGTGCTGTCTCTGTCGATGCGAATGGCGTTGTATTCTGGAAATAACTGAGCCAATTGTTGTTCGAGTTGTTCCGTTCCTACGCCGACGGTAACCAATTGGGTTGAACCACACCCCTGACATTGATGAATCACCGGTTGTTGTGAGCCGCAGTGATGGCAGCGTATTTCGTTGCTGTAATGGTGGAACGTATAGTACGCATCACAGCGTTTACATTCTGCAATCCAACCGCATTCATGGCACATCAAAGCGGGCGAAAAGCCTCGACGGTTAAGAAACAACATTACTTGATTGCCCGCTTTTAAATGCTTGCGCATCTCGGCAATCAGTTGGGCAGATAAGCCACTTTCTAAATACTGACCTTTTACATCTAACACTTTATTAGTGGTTGGCACGGCAGAGCCAGCTCGTTGGGTTAGTGTTAAATGGTGATATTTGCCTGACAAGGCATTGTGCAATGTCTCCAGTGCAGGTGTGGCTGAGCCCAGAACAATCGGAACTTGTTCTTTATGAGCGCGCATTACAGCAACATCGCGTGCATGATAACGCAAGCTATCTTGCTGTTTGTAAGAGGTGTCATGTTCCTCGTCCACAATGATAATCCCGAGATCAGCAAAAGGCGCGAGTAGGGCAGAGCGTGTGCCGATAATGATTCCGGCCGCTTTGTCGCGTGCAGAAAGCCACGCATTCATACGCTCCGTCTCGTTTAACCCGGAGTGGATGACGTCAACTGGCACATTAAAACGGCGTTTAAAGCGGTTGATGGTTTGGGGCGTTAGACCGATCTCAGGTACTAAAACTAATGCTTGTTTCCCTTGCTCTAAAACTGGTTTGATAAGGTTTAAGTAAACTTCTGTTTTACCAGAGCCAGTTACTCCCTCTAATAAATAGCAAGCAAAACCTGTTTGGCTATTTACACTCGCAATAGCCAGCGCTTGTTCGTGGTTGAGCTTTGGCTTCTCGACGTCGCATTCAACGTGCTGTCCCCACTGGGTGATTGCAGGCTTCTTCTCGATACGTTCAATCCAGCCTTTCTCTTCTAAAGACTTTAGTACTGTTGAGGCTATCTCTTGGTCGACAAATTCCTGGTGAGGCAAAGCGCCGTTAACCAACATTTGTAAGACCTTCTGTTGTTTGACCGCTCGACGATCAAGCCCTTGCATCAGCTTGTCTTTACCGGATTCGGTAATTTGCCACTCTTGTAGCGTCGCAAAATCTGCAGGCTTTCCTTTACGTAGAGCTGCTGGCATCGCATTGTGTAGCGTATCTCCAAGTGGGTATTGGTAGAACTGGCTGCACCAAGTCAGCAACGAATAAAGCTTTTCAGACCATATCGGCTGAGAATCAAGAACTGCTTTGATTGGCTTGAGTTGATCTTTGGGAAAGTCCGAGTGATTAACCATTGCGGTGACGATGCCGACTAACGTTTGGCGTCCAAAAGGTACGGAAACGCGTCCACCAATGATCGGAAACAGGTGCCCCGGAATGGCGTAATCAAATTGTTTGTCGAGCGGAACGGGTAATGCCACTCTAGCAATGGTTGGACGCATAAATTCTTAGCTATTAAAAAAGAGGGAAAGGAAATGAGAGTCTATTAAAATCGGTATGGAAATTCGAGTAAAGCAATGCGATTCAGCGTGAATCGTGCCTCTATGATTAGTCTGGCTAAAAAAGTGGCGAAAAAGTTGCCAAATGTGTTGATCCGAGCAATGTGATTCTTTACTATATCGCGCCTTGAGATATGGCTTCGGCAATTAGTTGATGCGGTATCCCATTTTATTATTAATTGCGTGTGGTGTGCGGCTTAGATTCGTATAGCGACACGGCCTACTATTGAGGTTATCCCATGAAAGCTGGTATCCACCCAGAATACAAAGCAGTAAAAGCGACTTGTTCTTGCGGCAACTCTTTTGAGTTCAACTCTACTCTAGGTAAAGAGTCTATCCACCTAGACGTATGTGACAAGTGTCACCCATTCTACACTGGTAAGCAACGTATCGTTGATACAGGCGGCCGTGTTGATCGCTTCAACAAGCGTTTCGGTGCACTATCAAGCGGTAAGAAATAATAGCAGCCGCTATTACGATTACAGTTTAGAAAAGGACGCTTCGGCGTCCTTTTTGTTTTAATGGCTACCAAGCGAAGAGGAATGTATGGGGTTTGGAATATTCCCGATTATTTTTCACTCAGCGCTTGCAACCTAAAGTGTGATCTGTATAATGCAGCGCACTGGTTAAGCCAGTTGTGAACCAATGAGCAGTGAGGAGCGAGCAAATCTAAGGATTTGCGAGGTAATGTATACTCAGCTTATGTTCGCGGTTAATACAATTAGCTATCTTTTCTTCGGAAAAACTATCCTCAAAGGTGACTTTGGCATATAGGGATAGTTAATCGAAAATTAACTGACAATGCGTCCTAATCTTGGATGCTACGGTTTCACATAAATCAATCGGCATTCTCTCGTCTTGACGAGTTTGAGTGGCGATATTGTTTGTGTAATTTATTAAATTTGGAGCTCTGTCTCATGCAGAACCAACGTATCCGTATCCGCCTAAAAGCTTTCGATTACAAACTAATCGATGCTTCTACAGCGGAAATCGTTGAAACAGCTAAGCGCACTGGCGCACAGGTTCGTGGTCCAATCCCACTGCCAACTCGTAAAGAGCGTTTCACAGTTCTTATCTCTCCACACGTTAACAAGAAAGCACGTGACCAGTACGAAATCCGTACTCACAAGCGTCTAATCGACATCGTTGAGCCAACAGACAAGACTGTTGATGCTCTAATGCGTCTAGACCTTGCTGCGGGCGTTGACGTTCAAATTAGCCTAGGTTAAGGGAGATTAGAAGTATGATTGGTCTAATCGGTCGTAAAGTGGGCATGACCCGCGTATTTACTGAAGAAGGCGTTTCTATCCCAGTAACAGTTGTTGAGGTTGAAGCTAACCGTGTTTCTCAAGTGAAAACTCTTGAAACTGACGGCTACGCAGCAATCCAGGTTACAGCTGGTTCTAAGAAAGCTAACCGTGTAAACAAAGCTGAAGCAGGTCACTTTGCTAAAGCTGGCGTTGAAGCTGGTCGCGGTCTTTGGGAATTCCGTTTAGAAAACGGCGAAGAGTTCGAAGTTGGTTCAGAACTAACTGTTGAACTATTCAACGAAACTAAGAAAGTAGACGTTACTGGTACATCTAAGGGTAAAGGTTTCCAAGGCGCTGTTAAGCGTTGGAACTTCCGTACTCAAGATATGACTCACGGTAACTCATTGTCTCACCGTGCTCCTGGTTCTATCGGTCAATGTCAGACTCCAGGTCGCGTATTTAAAGGCAAGAAAATGGCAGGTCACATGGGTGCTGAGCGTGTAACGACTCAAAACCTAGAGATCGTACGTGTTGACGCTGAGCGCAACCTGCTTCTTATTAAAGGTGCAGTCCCAGGCGCAACTGGCGGCAACGTGATCGTTAAACCAGCTGTTAAAGCATAACGTCTCAGGAGTAAGTAATGGAACTAATGGTTAAAGGTGCCGATGCACTAACTGTTTCCGAAACTACTTTCGGACGTGAGTTTAACGAAGCTCTTGTACACCAAGTAGTTGTTGCGTACGCAGCAGGTGCTCGTCAAGGTACTCGTGCTCAAAAAACACGTTCAGAAGTTTCTGGCGGTGGCGCTAAGCCATGGCGTCAAAAAGGTACTGGCCGTGCGCGTGCTGGTACAATCCGTAGCCCAATCTGGCGTACAGGTGGTGTTACTTTTGCTGCGAAACCACAAGATCACAGCCAAAAAGTAAACAAAAAAATGTACCGTGGTGCTATGAAGAGCATTCTTTCTGAGCTTGTTCGTCAAGAGCGTCTAATCGTTGTTGATAACTTCTCAGTTGAAGCACCAAAGACTAAAGAGCTAGTTGCTAAGCTTAAAGAGCTTGAGCTAACTGACGCTCTAATCGTGACTAGCGAAGTAGATGAGAATCTATTCCTAGCTGCTCGTAACCTATACAAAGTTGACGCACGTGATGTTGCTGGTATCGATCCAGTATCTCTAATCGCGTTTGACAAAGTTGTAATGACTGCAGAAGCAGTTAAGCAAGTAGAGGAAATGCTAGCATGATCACTGAAGAGCGTATCCTAAAAGTTCTACGTGCACCGCACATCTCTGAAAAAGCAACTATGGCAGCTGAGAAAGCGAACACTATCGTTTTCAAAGTAGCTAAAGATGCGACTAAAAAAGAGATCAAAGCAGCTGTAGAAAAGCTATTTGAAGTTGAAGTTAAGTCTGTAAATACTCTTATCACTAAGGGTAAAACCAAACGTCAAGGTCTACGCCAAGGTCGCCGCAGCGACGTTAAGAAAGCGTACGTTACTTTGAAAGAAGGTCAAGATCTTGACTTCGTTGGCGGCGCGGAATAACAGGAGTAGTTAAAAATGGCTATTGTTAAATGTAAGCCGACTTCCCCTGGTCGTCGTCACGTTGTTAAAGTTGTTAACGCTGACCTACACAAGGGCAAGCCATACGCACCTCTTCTAGAGAAAAACTCTAAGAACGGTGGTCGTAACAACAAGGGTCGTATCACAGTACGTCACATCGGCGGTGGTCACAAGCACCACTACCGTGTAGTTGACTTCAAACGTACTAAAGATGGTATTCCAGCGACAGTTGAGCGTCTTGAATACGATCCAAACCGTAGCGCAAACATTGCTCTAGTTCTTTACAAAGACGGTGAGCGTCGCTACATCCTAGCACCTAAAGGTGTTGTAGCTGGTGATGTTATTCAGTCTGGTGTTGATGCACCAATCAAAGCTGGTAACACTCTACCAATGCGTAATATCCCAGTAGGTTCAACAGTACATAACGTTGAACTTAAGCCTGGTAAAGGTGGTCAGCTAGCTCGTTCGGCTGGTGCTTACGCTCAAATCGTTGCTCGCGACGGTGCGTACGTAACTATCCGTCTACGTTCTGGCGAGATGCGCAAAGTTCTTTCTGAAGGCCGTGCAACAATCGGTGAAGTTGGTAACTCTGAGCACATGCTACGTGAACTTGGTAAAGCAGGTGCATCACGTCATCGCGGTATCCGTCCAACGGTTCGTGGTGTTGTAATGAACCCGATTGACCACCCACATGGTGGTGGTGAAGGTCGTACTTCTGGTGGTCGTCACCCAGTATCTCCTTGGGGTATGCCTACTAAAGGCTTCAAGACTCGTAAGAACAAACGCACTGACAAGTACATCGTACGTCGTCGTAACAAGTAATCTATATAAAGAGGAATCGCCATGCCACGTTCTCTCAAGAAAGGTCCTTTTATTGACCTACACTTGCTGAAGAAGGTAGAGAAAGCGGTGGAAAGCGGAGACAAAAAGCCTATTAAGACTTGGTCCCGTCGTTCAATGATCATCCCTACGATGATCGGTTTGACCATCGCTGTCCATAATGGTCGTCAGCACGTACCAGTATTTGTAACTGATGAAATGATCGGTCACAAACTGGGTGAATTCGCACCAACACGTACTTACCGCGGTCACGCTGCGGATAAGAAAGCTAAGAAGCGCTAAGGAGTAGATAATGGAAGCAATTGCTAAACATAACTTTGCTCGCATTTCGCCTCAGAAAGCTCGCTTAGTTGCGGATCTAATCCGTGGTAAATCTGTTGACCAAGCTCTAGAAATCCTAACGTTCAGCAACAAAAAAGCTGCTGCACTAGTTAAGAAAGTTCTAGAGTCTGCTATCGCTAACGCGGAGCACAACGAAGGTGCAGATATTGACGATCTGAATGTCGCAAAAATCTTTGTAGATGAAGGCCCAACCATGAAGCGTATTATGCCTCGTGCTAAAGGTCGTGCGGATCGTATCTTGAAGCGTTCAAGCCACATCACTGTTGTTGTAGCAGATCGCTAGAGACTAGGAGAGTAAGCAATGGGTCAAAAAGTACATCCAAATGGTATTCGTCTAGGCATCGTTAAGCCTTGGAATGCTACATGGTTTGCTAACACCAAAGATTTCGCTGACAACCTAGACGGCGACTTCAAGGTACGTCAGTTCCTTACAAGTGAACTGAAAAAAGCGTCTCTATCACGTATCGTTATCGAGCGTCCTGCTAAGAGCATCCGTGTGACTATTCACACTGCTCGTCCAGGCGTTGTTATCGGTAAGAAAGGTGAAGACGTTGAGAAGCTACGCGCAGCTGTAGCTAAAATTGCAGGTGTACCAGCGCAAATTAACATCGCTGAAGTACGTAAGCCTGAACTAGATGCGCAACTTGTTGGTGACAGCATCGCGTCTCAGCTAGAGCGTCGTGTTATGTTCCGTCGTGCTATGAAGCGCGCAGTACAAAACGCAATGCGCCTAGGCGCTAAAGGTATCAAAGTGGAAGTAAGCGGTCGTCTAGGCGGCGCTGAAATCGCACGTTCAGAGTGGTACCGTGAAGGCCGTGTGCCTCTACACACTCTACGTGCTGACATTGATTACGCAACTTCTTCGGCTCACACTCAATACGGTGTGATCGGCATTAAAACTTGGATCTTCAAAGGTGAAATCCTAGGTGGTATGCCAGCAGCTAACGCTGTAGAGCCTAAAGGCGACAAGCCTAAGAAGCAGCGTAAAGGCCGTAAGTAAGGAGTCGACAGATGCTACAACCTAAACGTACTAAGTTCCGTAAGGTTCAGACTGGTCGTAACCGTGGTCTAGCTAAAGGTACTGATGTAAGCTTCGGCGAATTCGGTCTTAAAGCTGTTGGCCGTGGTCGTCTAACTGCTCGTCAAATCGAAGCGGCACGTCGTGCAATGACACGTCACGTTAAGCGTCAAGGTAAAATCTGGATCCGTGTGTTCCCAGACAAACCAATCACAGAAAAACCACTTGAAGTTCGTCAAGGTAAGGGTAAAGGTAACGTTGAGTACTGGGTAGCCCAAATCCAACCTGGTAAGGTTATGTACGAAATGGGTGGTGTACCTGAAGAATTGGCACGTGAAGCGTTCCGTCTTGCGGCACGTAAACTGCCTTTCAAAACTACATTTGTAACTAAGCAGGTGATGTGATGAAAGCACAAGATCTACGCGAGAAAAGCGTTGAAGAGCTTAACGCTGAGCTAATGAATTTGCTACGCGAACAGTTCAACTTGCGCATGCAAGCTGCGACTGGTCAACTACAGCAAACTCATACTCTGAAAGCTGTACGCCGTGATATCGCACGTGTGAAAACTGTTTTGACTGAGAAGGCAGGCGCATAATGAGCGAAGTAAAACGTACTCAACAAGGTCGTGTTGTTAGCGACAAGATGGACAAGTCTATCACTGTTGCTATCGAACGTTTCGTAAAACACCCAATCTACGGTAAATACGTAAAACGTACGACTAAAGTACACGCACATGACGAGAACAACGAGTGTGGCCTAGGCGACACAGTTGAAATCGCAGAGTGTCGTCCACTGTCTAAGACTAAGTCTTGGACTTTGGTAAAAGTTCTAGAAAAGGCGAAGATTTAATCTCGTTAATTCTATGAAACTAAAGCGGCTCCAAAATATTTTTGGAGCCGTTTATTTTTTGACTACCCAATCACAAAAAAGGGTGGTACAATTCGCGTCCCTTTTAAAGAGGCAGCCCGACCCGTGATGGGTCTAGTTATTAATATTTAGCGGAGCACTAACATGATCCAAATGCAAAGTATGCTGGACGCAGCTGATAACTCAGGCGCACGCAGCGTAATGTGTATTAAGGTTCTGGGTGGCTCTCACCGCCGTTATGCACATATCGGTGACGTCATCAAAGTTACTGTGAAGGAAGCAATCCCTCGCGGTAAAGTTAAAAAAGGTGATGTTCTGAAGGCGGTGGTAGTGCGCACCCGTAAAGGCGTACGTCGTCCTGACGGTTCTGTCATTCGCTTCGACCGAAATGCTTGCGTATTGCTAAACGACAATACTGAGCAACCAATCGGTACACGTATCTTTGGTCCTGTGACACGCGAACTTCGTGGCGATAAGTTCATGAAGATCGTTTCACTGGCTCCAGAAGTTCTGTAAGGAGCACGTAGAAATGGCAGCTAAAATCCGTCGTAATGACGAAGTAATCGTTCTTGCTGGTAAAGACAAAGGCAAGAAAGGTAAAGTAACTAAGGTTCTAGCAACTGGTAAAGTTATCGTTGAAGGTATCAACCTAGTTAAGAAACATCAGAAACCTGTTCCAGCTATGGGTATCCAAGGCGGTATCGTAGAGCAAGAAGCAGCTATCGACGTTTCTAACGTGGCTATCTTTAACGCAGCTACTGGTAAAGCTGACCGTATCGGTTTCCGTTTTGAAGACGGCAAAAAAGTTCGTTTCTTCAAGTCTAACGGCGAAACCGTTTCTAACTAATAGAAGTAATTTGGAGTTCTACTATGGCGAAACTGCATGATTACTACAAGTCGTCTGTAGTCGCTGAACTGACCAAACAGTTCGGTTACACAAGCGTCATGCAAGTCCCTAGAATCGAGAAAATCACCCTAAACATGGGTGTTGGTGAAGCAATCAACGATAAGAAACTGCTAGAAAATGCAGCGTCTGATATGGCAACGATCTCTGGTCAAAAGCCACTTATCACAAAAGCGCGCAAATCTGTTGCAGGTTTCAAAATCCGTGAAGGCTACCCTATCGGTTGTAAAGTAACCTTGCGTGGCGAACGTATGTGGGATTTTCTTGAGCGTTTAATTAACATCGCTCTTCCACGTGTACGTGACTTCCGTGGTGTTAGCGCTAAGTCTTTTGACGGTCGCGGTAACTACAGCATGGGCGTTCGCGAGCAAATCATCTTCCCGGAAATCGACTTTGATAAAGTTGATCGAGTACGCGGTCTAGACATCACTATTACGACGTCTGCTGGTACTGATGAGGAAGGCCGTGCTCTGCTGGCTGCCTTTAACTTCCCATTCCGTAAGTAAGGTGAAGGGTTACTGTTATGGCTAAAAATTCAATGAAAGCACGTGAAGCAAAACGTGCGAAGCTAGTAGCTAAGTTCGCTGAAAAGCGTGCAGCGCTAAAAGCTATCATCAGCGATGTAAACGCATCTGAAGAAGATCGTTGGAACGCGGTTCTTACACTGCAATCTCTTCCACGTGATTCAAGTGCATCACGTCAGCGCAACCGTTGCAACCAAACTGGTCGTCCACACGGTTACCTACGTAAGTTCGGTCTAAGCCGTATTAAGGTTCGTGAAGCTTGCATGAAAGGCGAGATTCCGGGTCTTCGTAAGGCTAGCTGGTAATTGCCACTTAATCATTTGGAGTAAATCATATGAGCATGCAAGATCCGATTTCGGATATGCTGACCCGCGTTCGTAACGGTCAGGCAGCAAACAAAGTTGCTGTAAAAATGCCTTCTTCAAAGCTTAAAGTTGCAATTGCTGCACTACTAAAAGCTGAAGGTTACATCGTTGACTTCGCTGTTGAAGGCGAAGCAAAACCTGAGCTAGAAGTTACACTTAAGTACTTCCAAGCTAAACCAGTAATCGAGCAACTTAAACGTGTTTCTCGTCCAGGTCTACGTGTTTACAAGAAGAAAGATGAACTTCCTTCTGTAATGGGTGGTCTTGGTATTGCTATCGTTTCTACTTCCAAGGGTCTTATGTCAGACCGCGCTGCACGTAAAGCAGGTCTTGGTGGTGAAATCATCGCTTACGTAGCTTAATAAGGAGTAGACTATGTCTCGTGTTGCAAAAGCACCTGTCGCTATTCCAGCTGGCGTAGAGGTGAAACTAAACGGCCAAGAAATCACTGTAAAAGGTGCGAAAGGCGAACTAACTCGCGTTCTTAACAACGCAGTTGTAATCGCTCAGGAAGAAAATAACCTGACTTTCGGTCCTAAAGAAGGTGTTGCTAACGCATGGGCTCAAGCAGGTACTGCTCGCGCTCTAGTTAACAACATGGTTGTTGGTGTTACTGAAGGCTTTACTAAGAAGCTAACTCTTAAAGGTGTAGGTTACCGTGCTGCTATCAAAGGCAACGCTGTAGGTCTAACACTAGGCTTCTCACACCCAGTTGAGCACGAGTTGCCAGCGGGTATTAAAGCTGAATGTCCAAGCCAAACTGAAATCGTGATCACTGGTGCTGACAAGCAACTAGTTGGTCAAGTTGCGGCTGACATTCGTTCTTACCGTGAGCCTGAGCCATACAAAGGCAAAGGTGTTCGTTACGCAGATGAAAATGTGCGTACTAAAGAAGCTAAGAAGAAGTAAGGTAACACTATGGATAAGAAAGCATCTCGCATCCGTCGTGCTACACGTGCACGTCGTAAGATTGCAGAACTGGGTGCGACTCGCCTAGTTGTACACCGTACTCCTCGTCACGTGTACGCACAGGTTATCGCGGCTAACGGCTCTGAGGTTATCGCAGCAGCTTCTACTGTAGAAAAAGCGATCCGTGAGCAAGTGAAATACACTGGTAACGTTGATGCAGCTAAAGCAGTGGGTAAAGCTATTGCTGAGCGCGCTCTAGAGAAGGGCGTAACTGCAGTTGCATTTGATCGTTCTGGTTTCCAATACCACGGTCGAGTAGCGGCGCTAGCAGAATCTGCTCGCGAAGCTGGTCTGAAATTCTAAGGTAGGGTTGGAAGATGGCTAAAGAACAACAAGTTCAAGCGAATGATTTGCAAGAAAAGCTAATCGCAGTTAACCGTGTTTCTAAAACGGTTAAAGGTGGTCGAATCATGAGCTTCACTGCACTAACAGTAGTTGGTGACGGTAACGGTCGTGTAGGTTTCGGTTACGGCAAAGCTCGTGAAGTACCTGCAGCGATTCAAAAAGCAATGGAAAAAGCGCGTCGTAACATGACTACGATCGCTCTAAACGAAGGCACTCTTCACCACCCAGTGAAAGGTCGCCATTCGGGCTCTAAAGTTTACATGCAGCCTGCTGCAGAAGGTACTGGTGTTATCGCAGGTGGTGCGATGCGTGCAGTACTAGAAGTTGCTGGTGTACACAACGTACTATCTAAAGCGTACGGTTCTACGAACCCTATCAACATCGTTCGTGCAACGATCGATGCACTAGGTAGCATGAAGTCACCAGAAATGGTTGCTGCTAAACGTGGTCTAACTGTTGAATCTATTTCGGAGTAAGAACACCATGGCAACTATTAAAGTAACTCAAACTAAAAGCTCAATTGGTCGTCTGCCAAAGCACAAAGCTACTTTGCGCGGTCTAGGTCTTCGTAAAATCAACCACACAGTAGAACTTGAAGATACTCCGTGTATTCGCGGTATGATCAACAAGGTTTACTACATGGTTAAAGTTGAGGAGTAATCAGAATGCGTTTGAATACTCTAGCACCGGCTGCTGGCGCGAAAACTTCTGCGAAGCGAGTAGGTCGTGGTATCGGTTCAGGCCTAGGTAAAACTGGTGGCCGTGGTCACAAAGGTCAAAAATCACGTTCTGGCGGCAGTGTTCGTCCAGGTTTCGAAGGCGGTCAGATGCCTCTGAAACAACGTCTACCAAAATTCGGTTTCACTTCTCGTAAGAGCCTAGTGTCTGCTGAAGTTCGTCTAGCTGAGCTAGCGAAAGTTTCTGGTGACGTAGTTGATCTAAACAGTCTTAAAGCTGCTAACATCATCACTAAGAACATCGAATTTGTAAAAGTTGTTCTTTCTGGTGAAATCAACAAAGCAGTGACTGTTAAAGGTCTACGTGTGACTAAAGGCGCTAAAGCTGCAATCGAAGCTGCAGGCGGTAAAATCGAGGAATAATCTCGAGGAACGAGGTACAGATGGCTAAGAAACCAGGACAAGATTTTCGTAGTGCTCAGAGCGGCTTAAGTGAACTAAAGTCGCGCTTGTTATTCGTAATTGGTGCACTTTTAGTATTCCGAGCCGGCTCTTTTGTGCCGATTCCTGGTATTGACGCTGCTGTACTTGCCGATTTGTTCGAACAGCAAAAAGGTACCATCGTTGAAATGTTTAACATGTTCTCCGGTGGTGCTCTTGAGCGTGCATCTATATTAGCATTGGGCATCATGCCGTATATTTCGGCATCTATTGTTGTCCAATTGCTAACTGTAGTTCATCCAGCGTTAGCTGAACTCAAAAAAGAGGGTGAAGCAGGCCGTCGTAAGATAAGCCAATACACACGCTACGGCACGCTTGTACTTGCAACCTTCCAAGCTATAGGTATTGCAACTGGCCTACCAAACATGGTCGACAATCTGGTTGTTATCAACCAAACCATGTTTACGCTAATTGCTACCGTAAGTTTAGTAACCGGTACCATGTTCTTGATGTGGTTAGGTGAACAAATTACAGAGCGCGGAATTGGTAACGGTATTTCGATACTGATTTTTGCAGGTATTGTTGCTGGATTGCCTTCTGCAATCGGTCAAACAATCGAGCAAGCGCGTCAAGGTGAATTGCATGTACTTCTTCTGTTGCTAATCGCGGTATTAGCTTTTGCAGTAATTTACTTCGTTGTTTTCATGGAACGTGGTCAACGCCGAATCGTCGTTAACTATGCGAAACGTCAACAAGGTCGTAAAGTATTTGCTGCGCAAAGCTCGCACTTGCCTCTTAAAATTAACATGGCAGGTGTAATTCCAGCGATTTTTGCATCAAGTATTATCTTGTTCCCAGGAACATTGGCTCAGTGGTTTGGTCAAAACGGTGAGAGCAGCGCGTTCGGTTGGTTAACTGACGTGTCTTTGGCTCTTAGCCCAGGTCAACCGTTGTATGTAATGCTTTATGCAGCAGCAATTATCTTCTTCTGTTTCTTCTACACGGCGTTGGTTTTCAACCCGCGTGAAACAGCAGATAACTTGAAGAAGTCTGGTGCATTCGTACCCGGTATCCGCCCAGGTGAGCAGACAGCGAAATACATTGATAAAGTAATGACACGTTTAACCCTTGCTGGTGCACTGTACATTACCTTTATCTGTCTGATTCCCGAGTTCATGATGGTCGCGTGGAACGTACGTTTCTACTTCGGCGGTACATCGCTACTAATCGTAGTTGTTGTAATTATGGACTTTATGGCACAGGTACAGACTCATCTGATGTCTCAACAGTATGATTCTGTGTTGAAGAAAGCGAATCTGAAAGGCTACGGCCGTTAATCCGGCGGTAGACTCAGTTTCATTTACGGAGTTTAGCAATGAAAGTTCGTGCTTCCGTTAAAAAAATCTGCCGTAACTGTAAAGTGATCAAGCGTAACGGTGTCGTTCGCGTGATTTGCAGTGAGCCAAAGCACAAACAGCGCCAAGGCTAATTAGCAGAAATTTTTACTTGAAAATGAAGGTTGGGTCGAGTATATTCCTCGGCCTACCTTTTGCGTGCAAAAGAAGTAGTATTCCGCAGCGTATCCATAACGGGCTTTGCTGCGGCTAATTCTTTTATAGAAACACTTAGGAGTGAATAATGGCCCGTATAGCAGGCATTAACATTCCTGATCAGAAACATGCAGTAATCGCTCTAACAGCGATCTACGGCATCGGTAAAACTCGCTCTCAAGCTATCCTAGCTGAAGTGGGTATTGCTGAAAATGTTAAGATCAGTGAACTAACTGAAGAGCAGATCGATCAACTGCGTGATGGTGTAGCTAAGTACACTGTAGAAGGTGATCTACGTCGTGAAGTATCTATGAACATCAAGCGTCTTATGGACCTTGGCTGTTACCGTGGTCTTCGTCATCGTCGCAGTCTACCACTACGTGGACAGCGTACTAAAACCAACGCTCGCACCCGTAAGGGTCCGCGTAAGCCGATCAAGAAATAATCGGGAAGGTAGAGTACAATGGCTAAACAACCAACTCGCGCTCGTAAGCGCGTACGCAAGCAAGTTGCAGATGGCGTTGCGCACATCCATGCTTCTTTCAATAACACAATCGTAACCATTACTGACCGTCAAGGTAACGCTCTTGCATGGGCTACTGCAGGTGGTTCTGGTTTCCGTGGTTCTCGTAAGTCTACTCCGTTCGCTGCACAGGTTGCTGCTGAGCGTTGTGCTGAAATGGCTAAAGAATACGGCCTAAAGAACTTGGAAGTTATGGTTAAGGGTCCTGGTCCAGGTCGCGAATCTACTGTTCGTGCACTAAACGCCGCTGGTTTCCGCATCACAAACATCGTTGATGCTACACCAATCCCTCATAACGGTTGTCGTCCACCTAAGAAACGTCGCGTATAACGTTTCTAGGACAATTGGAGAAGAATCATGGCAAGATATTTGGGTCCTAAGCTGAAGCTTAGCCGTCGTGAAGGCACTGACTTATTCCTTAAGTCTGGTGTTCGCGCGATCGATACCAAGTGTAAAATTGATAACGCACCAGGTGTACACGGCGCTCGTCGCGGTCGTCTATCTGAGTATGGCGTTCAGCTTCGTGAGAAGCAAAAAGTACGTCGTATGTACGGCGTTCTAGAAAAACAATTCCGTAACTACTACAAAGAAGCTGCTCGCCTAAAAGGCAACACTGGTGAAAACCTACTTCAGCTTCTTGAAGGTCGTCTTGATAACGTAGTTTACCGCATGGGCTTTGGCGCAACTCGCGCAGAAGCACGTCAGCTAGTTAGCCACAAAGCTATCCTAGTAAACGGTAAAGTTGTAAACGTTCCTTCTTTCAAAGTAGCGGCTAATGACGTTGTTTCTATTCGCGAGAAAGCTAAACAGCAAGCTCGTATCAAAGCAGCTCTAGAAGTTGCTGAACAACGTGAAAAACCAACTTGGATTGAAGTAGATGGTGGCAAGATGGAAGGTACATTCAAGCGTATGCCTGAACGTTCTGATCTATCAGCTGACATCAACGAACAATTGATCGTCGAGCTTTACTCTAAGTAAGGTTTAAACTAAAGAGAGGACACAATGCAGGGTTCTGTAACAGAATTTCTTAAGCCACGTCTAGTTGACATCGAACAAATCAGCTCGACTCACGCAAAAGTAACTCTTGAGCCATTAGAGCGTGGCTTTGGTCATACTCTGGGTAATGCACTTCGCCGCATCCTTCTATCTTCTATGCCAGGTTGTGCTGTAACAGAAGTAGAAATTGAAGGCGTACTTCATGAGTACAGCACGAAAGAAGGCGTTCAAGAAGATATTCTTGAAATTCTTCTAAACCTTAAAGGTTTGGCTGTGCGCGTTGCCGAAGGCAAAGATGAAGTGTTCATTACTTTGAACAAATCAGGCTCGGGCCCTGTGGTTGCAGGTGACATCACCCATGATGGTGATGTAGAGATCGCTAACCCTGAACACGTAATTTGTCACCTGACGGATGACAACGCTGAGATCGCAATGCGTATCAAAGTTGAACGTGGTCGTGGTTATGTTCCAGCTTCTGCGCGTATCCATAACGAAGAAGACGAGCGTCCTATCGGTCGCCTACTAGTAGATGCTACTTACAGCCCAGTAGACAAAATTGCCTACGCTGTAGAAGCAGCTCGTGTAGAACAGCGTACTGATCTAGACAAGCTTGTTATCGATATGGAAACAAACGGTACTCTAGAACCTGAGGAAGCAATCCGTCGTGCAGCTACAATCCTAGCTGAACAATTGGATGCATTCGTAGATCTTCGTGATGTACGAGTTCCTGAGGAGAAGGAAGAGAAGCCAGAATTCGATCCGATCCTACTGCGTCCTGTAGACGATCTTGAACTAACAGTTCGCTCTGCTAACTGTTTGAAAGCAGAAGCGATTCACTACATCGGTGATCTAGTACAACGTACTGAGGTTGAGCTACTTAAAACGCCTAACCTTGGTAAAAAATCTCTTACTGAGATTAAAGACGTACTTGCGTCACGTGGTCTGTCTCTGGGCATGCGCCTAGAAAACTGGCCACCTGCATCAATCGCTGAAGATTAATCGATACTAGTTAGAAGGATTAGGTCATGCGCCATCGTAAGAGTGGTCGTCAACTCAACCGCAACAGCTCACATCGCAAAGCGATGTTCAGCAACATGGCTAGCTCTCTAGTACGTCATGAAGTTATCAAGACTACTTTGCCAAAAGCAAAAGAGCTACGTCGCGTAGTTGAGCCTTTGATTACACTAGCTAAGACTGACAGTGTTGCTAACCGTCGTCTAGCATTTGCACGTACTCGTGACAACGAAGTAGTTGCAAAACTATTTAACGAACTAGGTCCACGTTTTGCTGCTCGTCAGGGCGGTTACACTCGTATCCTAAAAGCTGGCTTCCGTGCTGGTGATAAAGCTCCAATGGCTTACATTGAGCTTGTAGATCGCCCAGCTGCTGAAGAAGCTGCTGAGTAATCAGTTCGTAAGAACGAGAAAGCCGAGCATTAGCTCGGCTTTTTTGTATCTGTAATTCAGTAAACCTTTATATCCAGCCTGCATTTATTTCAACCCATGCAGACTGGCAATTTAAAAAGTGACTATCACTTGCGCTTATTTACTAGTATTCCACAACCCGCCCAACGAACTTAGAAGCCCTTCGCTAGCGCCTTGCTTGTTCAAGTAATCCAAGATTACTGGAGCAAACTGACTGATCATAGATGGGTCTAAACCTAACGTATCGAATGCACTTTTTACTGCACTGATATTCTCAATATTTCCTAGTAAGCTTTGTGCTCCTTGCAAGTTTGAAAGTCCAGGAATCAAAGACTGTAACTCACTACTATTTTCTTGCGAAAGCTGGCTTTGAGCCAAAGCGAGTAGTGCACCACTGCCTCCGGCTGCTTGCTCAGTGGATACTGGTAATTGGCTAGTTAGCATGTCTGTTAATGGAGACGACTCGGTGTTCAAGCTGCTGCCGACCATGTCCATCAGGCCACTTTCTTTACTTTTTTGAGTGACTGAATCTAAGAATGCGTGCGCACTACCAATGTTGATTGATAGGAGTGCTAGAGTTAGGAGTGTTTTACGCATAGTACCTCCAAAGGTTGAGCGTTTTTTAAAAGTGATTTTATTTTTAAAGGCTATCAGAGTGAAAGGTTCAGAGGTGAGAAAGTCTATTCAGTTTAGACAAAAAAACGGCGCTAGTGCGCCGTTTTATTTAATCATAATTGAAAATGGTTTCAATTAGATAATATCTAATAGTTCTACTTCGAAAACTAAAGCTGCAAATGGAGGGATAGCCGCACCAGCGCCACGCTCACCGTACGCAAGATCTTGTGGTACGTATAGCTTCCACTTAGAGCCAACAGGCATTAGTTGTAGTGCCTCTACCCAACCTTTGATTACACCTGTAACAGGGAATTCAGCAGGTTGACCGCGAGATACAGAGCTATCGAATACAGTACCGTCAGTTAGCTCACCGTGGTAGTGAACGCGAACTGAGCTTTCTGCTGTAGGAACTGCACCAGTACCTTCAGAAATGATTTCGTACTGAAGACCAGAGTCTAGAACGTTAACTTCAGGTCGTAGAGCGTTGTCTTTTAGGAACGCTTCGCCTTCTGCTGCCGCAATTTTTGCTGCTTCTTGGCGAGCTGTTTCTGCACGAGTGTGAAGTTCTTGTAGTGCTTTGTTGATTTCATCAATTTCGATTGATGGCATGTCACCAGTTAGTGCTGTTGCAATACCTGCTGCGATAGCATCAACGCTAAGACCTTCAAGACCAGAGCCTGCAAGTTGCTGACCCATTTGCAGACCAATGCCGTAGCTTGCTTTTTGTTCTGCAGTTTCAAATTTAATTTCAGACATGAATGTCGCTCTTATTAGGAGTGATAAAGGTAACAGGATATCAGTTTCGAGCTTAGGTTTAAATGATTGCGACTGAATGCTTAATTGAGGCGGCCAGGTTGTGACTTATCTCTTACTCCAAGTGAAATTTCTGCTAATTTAATCCCAATTCCATTTTAGTTTGGTGAAAAACATATACTCTCCGCGTCGGTATTTTTATACTGACCGTAGAAGTATTAAGGGACTCATTACAATGAATCGTCGCAGAAAGAAAAAGCAGCAAGTCGACTATGTCGAATTGGTTAAACAAAAATTCGCTGCTATCGACTGGAAGCAGCCGTTCAACAAAGAGCAATGGTTGGAGCGTATACAGCCTGTTAAGCAGTTTTGGTTGCGTCTGCCTAAATTTCATCAGCGTGCTTTGATGGTCTTAGTGCCATTGATTCTGGTACTCCTTGTTATTCCTTTGCCAAATAAAACAGATCAACCAGTTGAGCAGACTGAGGTCGATCATCAACGCGTAGCGATTGAGCTGAACGCGCAGAGTTTAAGCCAGCAGAGAACCTCTCAGAACTCTGGACCGAAATCTGAAGATTGGAAAGAGTACACGGTTAAAAATGGTGATACATTAGCGCAGGTTTTCAGAAGTAATCAGCTCTCTATGGCGGATCTTAGCGCTCTGGTCAAAATAGAAGGCAGTGATAAGCCGCTAAGCCAAATAAAGCAGGGACAGTTGATTCGCTTTAAGCTTAGTGACGAAGGCGAGTTAGATATGCTACAGCTGGAAAAAAGCGGGCGGTCCGTTATGTTTTTCCGTTTGTCGGATGGGGCCTTTGGGCGTAACAAGTAAACGCTTCAAATGAAAAGACGCGAATATATCGCGTCTTTTTAGTTAGTTTTTTAATTCGATTAGTTTTCATAGTAACCAATCGAATTGAAACTTATAGCGCTACGGATTCTTTCCGCATATCCACATGAGGGATACCATCTTCAAGATAGCACTCTGAGATAACCTTGAATCCATGACTAGCATAAAACTGGATGAGGTGTTCTTGAGCACCTATATCTATTGTCTGTCCTGGCCATAATGTTTCGCATTGTGCCAAGGCCTTGTCCAATAACTTATGACCTAAGCCACCGCCTCGCGCGGTCTGCTTTGTCACCACTCGACCAATACTCACATTGTCATACGTAGTGCCTGCGGGCAGTAATCTTGCGCAAGCAACCAGTTCATCACCGTGATAGCCTATTAGATGATAAACGCCTTCCAGTGTGTCCTTACCATCAAGTTCAGGGTAAGGGCAGGTTTGTTCAACAACGAATACATCCACACGCAATTTCATCATTTCATACAGCTGTGTGGTTGTTAGCTGAGCAAAGGGCAAAGTAATCCAAGTGAGCATGTTGTTATCCGTAATGAGAATAGAGTGACTGACTTTACTTTGTTTTGAGCTCATACTCATTAACAAAGGTTAATTAGCACTGGTTTTCCCACCAAATCTGGTGATAATGTGCCCTCTTTCCATCTCACCTGAGGATATCCCCGTGAGCAAACAAACATTCGATCAAGTTGGGCTGAACCCAGCGTTACTCGCCACACTTGATTCCCTGAACTATACCCACATGACGCCAATTCAAGCTTTGAGCTTGCCTGCAATCCTAAAACATCGTGATGTCATCGGGCAGGGTAAAACGGGCTCAGGTAAAACCGCTGCATTTGGTTTAGGGGTTTTATCGAACCTCAACGTCAAACGCTTTCGTGTCCAGTCATTAGTATTGTGTCCAACACGTGAGCTTGCAGATCAAGTAGCGAAGGAAATTCGTACTTTAGGTCGCGGCATTCATAATATTAAAGTGCTTACTCTCTGCGGTGGGATGCCAATGGGGCCACAAATTGGTTCGTTAGAGCATGGTGCGCATATCCTAGTTGGTACTCCTGGTCGTATTTTGGATCACCTTGAGAAAGGCCGAATTGATCTTAGCGAACTGAATACCTTGGTGCTAGATGAAGCTGATCGCATGTTGGACATGGGTTTCCAAGACGCATTAGATGCAATCATCGATGCAGCGCCAAAGCAGCGCCAAACTCTACTTTTCAGTGCTACTTTTCCAGAGAAAATTGAGCAAATTGCGCAGCGTATAATGCAGACACCGGAAGTGATTAAGGTGGAATCGACGCATGATACCTCAAGCATTGCGCAGTACTTCTATAAAGTTGAAGGCTCGGAAGCACGTGATGAAGCGTTGGCGAATTTGCTGCTGACTCACCAGCCAGAGTCCGCGGTGGTTTTTTGTAATACCAAAAAAGAAGTGCAAAGTGTCGCAGATGAGTTGCATCACAAAGGATTCAGCGTTATCGATATCCATGGGGACTTAGAGCAGCGTGAACGCGACCAAGCATTGGTGCAGTTTGCTAACAAGAGTGTGTCTATCCTTGTTGCAACAGACGTTGCGGCGCGTGGCTTAGACGTTGATAATCTTGATGCTGTCTTTAACTTTGAGCTATCACGCGATCCTGAGGTTCATGTGCACCGTATTGGTCGTACAGGTCGTGCGGGTAGTAAAGGTTTAGCGTTTAGCTTTTTTGGTGAGAAAGACGGTTTACGTGTAGCTCGTATTGAAGAATACCTAGAGATGGACGTGGTACCAGCAACATTGCCTGCCAAATCAAATCAGCAGCCATACCAAGCGAAAATGGTGACGATTAACATTGATGGCGGTAAGAAACAGAAAGTACGACCGGGTGATATTTTAGGTTGTTTGACAGGAAAAAATGGTATTCTAGGCTCTCAAGTCGGAAAGATTCACCTATTCCCTGTGCGCGCTTATGTTGCCGTCGAAAAGTCTGTGGCTAAAAAGGCTCTACAAACCATTAGTAACGGCAAGATGAAAGGGCGCCAGTTCCGGGCGCGAATTCTTAAATAGCTCAAATAGCAGAGAAAAAGCTCTTCGTTTGAAGAGCTTTTTTCTTTTTTGAGTTTATTTGAGAGTGTGATCTTTGGTTAAGCGTGCTTTGATTCGACTCAAACTGATTGGCGTAATGCCCAGGTAGGCCGCAATTTGACTATCGGTAATACGTTGCTTTAAATCTGGGTAATGAGCGCAAAATAATTGATATCGTTCCTCTGGAGAGTAGAGCAACATAAAGCGTTCTTTATTCTCTTTATTAACCAGTTGGTTTTCGAGTAGCTTTAAGTAAATGGCGTGCTTTTCTGCTCGCCAGTGATGCAACGTTTCAATTGGCAAGCAAAATAGCTGACAAGCGCTCAGCGTTTCCAATAAGTAAGGCGAAGGTTGGTCCTTTATTATGCTCTCAAACCCGATAACCCAGTCCTTCTCCCAATAAAATTCTTTACTGAATTCTTTGCCGTGCTCCGTGAGATAGCTTGCGTGGCATAACCCCTCAATGATGAAGTAAAGGTGTGAGCTCAACTCCCCTTGGTGATTAAGAATGTGGCGTGTAGGCAGTTCGAGCAACTCACCATTTTCAATAAGTTGGTTTGCTTCTGTCTCTAAAAAGCCATGATTGACTAAGTCTGAAAAAAGATCGATGTGCATGTGATAACTCGGAAACGGTTTTCTTTATTTTAACGGGTTTTATTGATAACAAAAAAGCGGCTCATGAGAGCCGCTTAGTGTTGCTGTCAAATCAACCTTATTTATTCAGATCGATTTGATAAATTGCGAAACCAATGTCGTCTGTTGACACGCGTTTCATTGGGTATTGTCCTTTCTCTTTGATGAACTGCGCCGCTTTATCGCTAGGGGAGGTTTCGAAACGAATATCTAGCTTGTTATCGGACTTAATCGGTGCGAAAGACCAGTTGTTGTCAGCGCTTGGTGTCACTTCTCCTTTTTCTTCACTCACGCGAGAAATATAAGTGGCGACGACAGAGCGGTTTTCATCTGGTGCGTCAAATGCAATGAAATCTGGGCCTGTACCAGGGAAAGTATTGCTATAAGCACGGTAGTTATTGGTTGCGATGATGAAATCTTGCTTCGGATTGACAGGCTTACCATTGAACGTCAGATTCACAATGCGCTGAGAATCTGGATTAATCACTTTACAATCCGCATCGTACTTCGGCGGTTGGGTAACGTCGATTTGGTAGTTAACCCCATCAATAACATCGAAGTTGTACGTACGGAAATTATCCCAATCAATCAAAGATTGCGGTTTAGGATTGTTGATGTCGATGTGGTTGAATTGACCCGCACTGCACTCTAGCCATTCGCGAACTTCTTTACCTTTCACTTTCATCGCAACCAAGGTGTTTGGATATAAGTAAAGATCGGCCGCATTACGGAAGGTGAGCTGACCGGATTCTACTTCTGTAAAGTTATTCGGATCGTTCTTACGACCGCCGACTTTAAATGGTGCTGCCGCACTCAGTACTGGAATGTCAGAAAGGTCTGGGTCGCCTTGAATAAAGCGTTCTACGTAGTCTTTCTGAGCAAGGTTAACGATTTGAATGGTGGGGTCGTCCTGCACTAATGCCAAGAAGCTGTACATGACATCATTTGCTTTGCCGATTGGTTGGTTTACAAATTCACGAGTGCCTTTGTGATCTTCTTCTAACGCTTTCACAATATCTGCATCGGCTTTAGCTAATGACTTCTTATTTACTTTATCGAAGATAGGGCGTGCTTCTGCTTGGCCTTCGACGACTTGCCATCTGCCGTCTTTCTCTTTCAGCATCAAATCCATCACACCTACGTGACTTCCCCAGCGGCCCGGCATCACGGACGTTACACCATTGATGGTCCCTTTATCTATATCAACACCAGGTAGGTTTGCGAAGTCTTTCCCTGGGAAGACGGCGTGAGAGTGGCCAAAAGCAATCGCATCAATACCTTCAACTTCTGTGAGGTAGTAAACAGAGTTTTCAGCGCCTAGTTTGTATGGATCAGTAGAAATGCCTGAGTGTGGAATCGCCACAATAACGTCTGCGCCTTCTTTCTTCATCTGAGGAACCAGCTTTTTCGCTGTCTCAGTGATGTCTTCAGCGAAGACTTTTCCTTCTAGATTCTTCTTATCCCATACCATGATTTGTGGCGGGACGAAGCCGATGTAACCCACTTTGATTTCGTGGCTTTGACCATCAGTGTCTTTGAACGTGTGCGTTTTAATTAGATAAGGTTTGAAGTAGTGCTCGCCTGTCTTCTTGTCGAAAACGTTAGCACTAACATAAGGGAAGTTCGCACCGTCGATAGAGTTTTTCAGGAACTCAAGGCCGTAGTTGAATTCGTGGTTACCAATGTTACCCACATCGTAATCCAACTGGTTCATCGCTTTGTATACCGGGTGGATTTCGCCAGCGTTAATCCCTTTCGCCGCCATGTAATCGCCCATTGGGCTGCCCTGAATTAAATCACCGTTATCTACTAGTACCGTGTTTTCTGTCTCGGACTTAGCTTGTTTCACTATTGTCGCTGCGCGACTTAAACCGATTTGCTGTGATGGTTGGTCTTTGTAGTAATCGTAATCCATCACGTTGGTGTGAATGTCGGTGGTTTCGATAATACGAAGCTTGATGGTATCGGCCATTGTTGGGCCAGCAAGCGTTAGCATGCCACTTAATACTGCGAGGGAAATAGGATGAACTGCCACTTTCATTTGGTGCTCCAATTCAATGATAAGGGGAAATCGCACTGCGTAATGTATCAAACACAGATGCAACTCGATGATAAAGATACAGAAAACTGTGAACATTAATCAGTTTACTGAACCTTATTCATATTAACCGCCGACTTTTTCACGCTTTTGAATGAGACCAAACAAAAACTTCTTAGCAGATTTTTGAATAAAAAATGAAATTTTAGAATTTCAGGTAATATAAACGCCCCGCCATAATGCTTGCATGACGATATCAATGGACGATGAGCAAGCACATGGCAACGAACGATTCAGTCACTTCTTTTCCTAAACCAAAGCCCCGGTTAGTTTCTGACAACCCAGTCGCTGGTGTTACTCGTTTTGCAAAGCAATCGCTACAGCCTGGTGAAGTCGCCTTAGTAGGTGCAGGACCAGGCGATCCTGAACTTCTGACGGTGAAAGCACTGAACTGCTTGCAGCAAGCTGACGTGGTTTTGTACGACTACTTGGTGTCTGAAGAAATCATGGCATTGATTCCAAGCGATACGATTTTGGTGTGCGTTGGGAAGCGAGCTGGGCATCACAGTGTGCCGCAGGAGAAGACGAATCAGCTTTTGGTGGATTTTGCCAAGCAGGGCTACAAAGTAGTGCGCATTAAAGGTGGGGATCCGTTTGTATTTGGTCGTGGTGGTGAAGAGTTAGAAGTGCTTGCTGATGCCGGCGTTCGTTTTCAAGTTGTCCCTGGCATTACCGCAGCAGCTGGCGCAACCGCTTATGCTGGTATTCCACTGACTCATCGTGATTATGCGCAATCGGCCATCTTTGTGACTGGCCACTTGAAAGAAGAAAGTGATGAGATGGATTGGTCCACGTTGGCGCGTGGGAATCAGACTTTAGTGATCTACATGGGGCTGATGAAATCACACTATATTCAGAATCAACTCATTAAGCATGGCCGTTCAGCGTCGACTCCGATTGCCATTATTGAGCGTGGCACGCAGATTCAACAAAAAGTATTTACGGGAGAACTCTCCCAACTCTCTGATTTATCGAAGGAAGCACAATCGCCATCTTTGATTGTTGTCGGAGAGGTAGTGCGACTGTCTCAAAAGTTAGACTGGTTTTTGTCTAGTACTGAATTCAACAAAAGTGCTATTGCCAACTCCATATAATTTCAGACCAAAGATTAGAGACGTAATGCGCCTTCAAGCTTAAAAAGGAAATACAAAACATGGACCAACAACGTTTAACTCACCTTAAACAACTCGAAGCGGAGAGTATCCATATTATCCGCGAAGTTGCGGCTGAGTTTGATAACCCAGTCATGATGTATTCGATTGGTAAAGACTCATCAGTGATGCTGCACCTAGCGCGTAAAGCTTTTTACCCAGGTAAGATTCCATTTCCATTGCTGCATGTCGACACCGATTGGAAGTTCCGCGAGATGATTGAATTTCGTGATCGCACCGCGGCCAAATACGGTTTTGAGCTTTTGGTACATAAGAATCCAGAAGGTCTAGCCATGGGCTGTAGTCCGTTTGTTCATGGTTCTTCTAAGCACACTGACATCATGAAGACTCAAGGCTTAAAACAAGCGCTGAACAAGTACGGTTTTGATGCGGCCTTTGGTGGTGCGCGCCGCGACGAAGAGAAATCACGGGCGAAAGAGCGCGTGTATTCATTCCGCGATAAGAACCATACATGGGATCCTAAAAACCAACGTCCTGAGCTATGGAAGACGTACAACGGCCAGGTCAATAAGGGTGAGAGCATTCGTGTATTCCCGCTGTCTAACTGGACTGAGCTTGATATCTGGCAATACATCTATTTAGAAAACATCGAGATCGTGCCGCTTTACCTCGCGGACAAACGCCCAGTTGTTGAACGCGATGGCATGCTGATCATGGTTGATGATGATCGTATGGAGCTTCAACCGGGTGAAGTGATTGAAGAGAAGAGTGTGCGCTTCCGTACCCTTGGTTGTTATCCATTGACCGGGGCCATCGAGTCTGAAGCAAACACTTTAACTGGCATTATTGAAGAGATGCTAGTGGCAACGTCGAGTGAGCGCCAAGGCCGAGCGATCGACCACGATCAGTCAGGATCGATGGAGCTTAAGAAACGTCAAGGTTACTTCTAAAGGATCTAAGGAAAGATAATGAACAGTGCAGTTGAAGCTCAATTAGCCGAGCTTGGTATCGAAGGCTATTTAACACAACACCAGTACAAGTCGTTACTTAGATTCTTGACTTGTGGCTCGGTGGATGACGGTAAAAGTACATTAATCGGTCGCTTACTCCATGACTCAAAACAAATTTATGAAGATCAGCTAGCGGCAGTGCATTCAGACAGCCAACGTGTGGGCACCACGGGTGAAAAACCTGACCTTGCGTTGTTGGTCGATGGCTTACAAGCTGAGCGCGAGCAGGGGATCACGATTGATGTAGCTTACCGCTATTTCTCGACGCAGAAACGTAAATTCATCATTGCAGATACTCCTGGACACGAGCAGTACACACGTAACATGGCTACAGGTGCATCGACATGTGACTTAGCTGTGATTCTGGTTGATGCACGTAAGGGCATTCTCGATCAAACTCGTCGTCACTCTTTCATTTCCAACCTGTTGGGCTTGAAGCACTTTGTTGTCGCGATCAACAAGATGGACTTAGTGGATTACTCCCAAGAGCGCTTTGAAGAGATCCGCGATGAGTATCTGAAGTTCTCTGAGAATCTGACAGGGGATATTGATATTCAAATCATCCCGATCTCAGCGCTTGAAGGGGACAATGTGGTGGATAAAGGCCAAAACCTGACTTGGTTTAAAGGCCCATCATTGCTTGAGCTTCTTGAAACGGTCGATGTGGATCAAGAAAAAGGCGCGGGTGAATTCCGCTTCCCTGTGCAATACGTTAATCGTCCTAACCTCGATTTCCGTGGTTTTGCGGGGACCATTTCTTCTGGTTCGATCAAAGTCGGTGATGCCATTAAAGCATTGCCATCGGGTAAAACGTCAACTGTGGCTCGTATTGTGACCTTTGATGGTGATATCGAAGAAGCTCGTGCCGGATTAGCTGTCACTCTGACGCTAAGCGATGAGATCGATATTAGCCGTGGCGATTTGATTGTTCTAGATAATGCTCAAGTGGAAACCACAAACCATTTGCTTGCCGATGTGGTATGGATGACAGAGCACCCCCTGCAACCGGGTCGTGACTATGACATCAAAATCGCAGGTAAGAAAACCGTAGGTCATGTTGAAGCGATTCGTCATCAATATGACATTAATAATCTCTCGACTCATAGCTCGGCAGAGCTGCCATTGAATGGTATTGGTTTGTGTGAATGGTCTCTTAATGAGTCAGTCGCGCTGGACAATTATCAAGACTGTGCAGATACCGGTGGCTTTATCATTATCGATCGTCTGACAAACGTGACGGTTGGTGCTGGCATGGTTAAAGAGAGCCTCGCCGTGGTTGAGCGCGATTTGACGGGCATCTCTGCGTTTGAAGTTGAGCTTAATGCGCTTGTCCGTAAACACTTCCCACACTGGGAAGCAAAAGACGTCAGCCAGTTTCTGAAAAAGTAACTGGCTTACCCAAGTACGATAATTTCAGGCTCTGTCTGCTGTTGTACTTGGGGCGTCGCTACCTAACTGAATTGCGAGATGTCGTTAGGTATTCTCCTAATACCAGAATGCTTCGGTGGAGCCCAAGAAAACCGAGCATTCTGATGTTCTTTTCGCTTGCGCTGATTTTTGTCTGTTTACTCGTTTGTCGGTGTTTCATGGATAAATGAGTCGTTGTTGTGCCCTTTGGGGCTATTTGGTAAGGAAAGGCTATGTGGGAACAAGGGTTTGTGTTAGCGATTTTGCTTGGCATTATCACTTGCTTGCTTGTCACGAAAATTAAGCCTAGTTACGTCTTTGCGGGTGCCGCTTTTATTGCATTCATGGCTGGGATGATGGATTCAGCCACTATCGCATCCAATTTTACCAACTCTTCATTGTTAACCCTGGTTCTATTGATTCTTGCATCCTGTGCTCTAGAAAAAACACTGCTGATCAGTTGGGTGAGCCGAAGTATCTCTGAGGGTCAGTTAGGCAGCGTGATTGCTAAGCTCGGTGTGTCGACCGCCTTGCTTTCTTCATTTACGAATAATACCGCTGTGGTTGTCTCATTGATTGGGGCGATTAAGCGTAATCAGCAGCATGCACCTTCGAAATTACTTATTCCCTTGTCTTATGCCGCCATTTTTGGTGGCACGTTAACTTTGATTGGTACGTCGACTAACTTAATCATCAACAGCTTTGTCGAAGACGCAGGCTTACCGAGCCTGAGCTTTTTTACACCTACGATGATAGGTTTGGCTGTGCTGGTGGGAGGGATGCTGATTCTTATCCCACTGAGCTACTTGCTACCGAATTATGATGATCAAAGTCAAGAAGATTTACCTTACTTTCTTGAGTCTCGCGTTGAGCCAGGCTCACCGCTAGTTGGGCGTACGATCAGCGAGAATAATTTACGTGCGCTGCGCAAACTGTTTCTTGCAGAAGTGGTGCGCGATGGTGTTACTGTTTCTTCTGTGGGACCGGATTTTGTGCTCAATGCAAAAGACCGTCTGTTATTTTGTGGCGATGTTGAGAGCGTCGCGACCCTGCAAGAAATTCCGGGCCTCAAGTTGTTTGGTCAGCAGCACTTAAATGGGCAAAACTTTATCGAAGTTGTGGTGAGCTCGTCGGCGACATTTTGCTACAAAACCCTCAAAGAGAGCCGATTCCGCGATCGATTCGATGCCGTTGTTGTGGCGATTCGCCGAGGCCACGAACGCCTAGAAGGTGGCTTGGGTAGTATTGCCTTAGCGCCAGGAGACACGTTAGTTCTGGTTCCAGGAAAGCGTTTTGAGTCTGAACGCCGAGCTCATCGTAAAGAGTTTGTTTTAGTGCATGACTTGGACTCTAGCGCTCGGCTTGATACGAATAAGTCTTCTATTGTATTACTGGGCTTTGCAGCCGTAATTGGATGCGCTCTATTAGAGTTAGTACCGATTATTAAAGGTCTAGCTGCGTACCTTATCGCGCTTATTGCGTTTGGTATTGTGCAGATTTCAGAACTGCGCCGCCGTTTTCCGATCGATATCGTCGTGATTGTCGGTTCCGCTTTGTCTATTGCTCAACTGATGATCTCTTCTGGATTGTCAGAAAGAATGGGAGTGATGTTTATTGAAGCGTTTAATGGCTGGGGAGTATTTGGTGCCTTGGTGGCGACTTATATCATGACATTGGTACTCACTGAATTGGTGACAAACAATGCCGCGGCTGCGCTTTCTTTTCCTATCGGCTATAGCATGGCGGTGGGTTATGGCGTGGATCCGATGCCATTCATCATGGCGGTTTTGTTCGGCGCGAGTGCGAGCTTTATCTCTCCCTACGGTTACCAAACTAACCTGCTGGTGTACAGCGTAGGAAATTACAAATTGACCGACTACGTGAGAATTGGAGTGCCAATTTCGATTGTGTACTCTGTATTAGTACTTACTTTGATCCCGGTCTTTTTCCCGTTTTAATTCCGATATTTACAAGGATACGTTATGACTGCCGAAACTACGGTAAAAGATGAAAACATTGTTTGGCACCAGCATTCGGTTGATAAACAGTTTCGTGCTGAATTAAAGAAGCAAAAACCTGCCGTATTGTGGTTCACTGGTTTATCTGGAGCGGGTAAATCAACCGTAGCAGGGGCGTTGGAAAATCGCCTTGCAGCATTGGGTTACCACACCTATTTATTGGATGGTGACAATGTACGGCATGGTTTGTGTAGCGATTTAGGTTTTTCTGAACAGGACCGTCGCGAGAACATTCGTCGCATTGGTGAACTGGCGAAGTTGATGGCAGATGCGGGTTTAATTGTTCTGTCGGCGTTTATTTCACCGCATCGTGCAGAGCGGAAGTTAGTGCGCGATTTATTGCCAGAAGGCGAGTTTATTGAAGTGTATGTCAATGCATCTCTAGAGGTTTGCGAAGGTCGAGATCCTAAGGGTTTATACCGTAAAGCCCGTGCGGGAGAGATTCCTAATTTCACTGGTATTGATTCGGAATATCAAGCGCCAGAGAACCCTGAAATCGATTTGCCCGCAGGAGAAAAGAGTGTCGAGGAGTTGGTGGATTTGTGCTTAATCGATCTTAAACAACGCGGTGTGATCCGATAAAAAAGCATTTAGATCATAGGTGACCTAAAGCTCTTTGAGCGGCTGGAGAAGTATTTGGATCATAGGTGGTCAAATGCTTCTCCAACTGGCTAGACAGTATGATGAACCGTACTTTTAGCTTCACTATGGACACTAAATCTATGATTTAACAGTGCAAGCATTTGATCGTAGTATTCGGCATGTGGTTTGTTTCCGAGCAAGGTACAGAGCTCATTGCCTGTGGGTGTGAAGCGGTAATATAAAAGGCGGACACCTTTACTGTTTACGTTCAGCGACAAGTTTTTACCTTGGTAGGTGAGGACCAACGGTGTCTCGATACTAATTTCGCCAGATTCAAGTTCGGCACTGTGCAGCAGCCCTAATTCAATTAAGAGCAACAAGCTTGAATACGGCAGTTGAAAACTTCCCATATTTAGGCTGTTAGCGACGTCTCGCTTGCCGAAGCTAAATATGCCTCCTTGCGCTTTGTAACCAATCAGCAGTTTTCTGCTGTGATCCCCTCCAAAACTGCACGCTAAAGAGGCGGCTCTTTGCAGAGTTTGTGCTTCCTTTGGTGACATATCTTTGAGGGTTTTCAACGCTTTCATGGATGTTGAACCCGGATTGGTCACTTCACGCTTCATCACTTGAGCCCATAGCTTTTGCATCGCGCTGTTATGGATGTCTTGAGCCATCTCAAAAAATCGATGCAACCAATCTTGGTCTGGCTCTCCCGCTGTCTCATCTCGGCATGAACTGTGCGCTAATTTTAAAATCTGTTCTAAGTTTTTTTGTCGCTGTTCTTGGCGTCTTTGCTCTCGCAATTGGGCTCTTTCAAACGCAGATTTGGCTGGCGGTTCGGTTTGCAGTAAGGCGTCAAGACCGTGTATTTGGGCAATGGTTTTTACCTTACTAGCACTGTCTTTTATGTAGCCTTGTTTCTTTTCTTGTTGCGTATTTTTTTTTGTGTCTGACTGATGTTCGATGACAACAGGTTGCTTTGTCGGGTCTGCCATTCGTTTTCCTACCAAGAACTGCGCGGTTCGCACGTTTAAATTTACACCTTATCTGACCAAGCGACCAGACAGGAGTTCTCAGTTTTTGAACGAATAGGGCTATTCAAAATGATAATGAGTTGTTAAAATTGTTATCGTTATTTTGGAGGGGCTATGAAGTTCTCAGAAGCAGGTAAACTCAAAAAGCACCTGTCGATAGCGTTTCTTTTGGTTATTTATGTGGGCGTATTAGCGTATTTATCTCGTTATATCGTGTAGCACAAAGCTAAAAAAGGCGCCAGTGTGACGCCTTAGGTGTAGCGAGGCTTATCGACGACTTAAATTACATATCGTCGTAGGCTTCTATTTCTGATCCCTCAATAACGTAAGCCGTTTCTGCCAGTTCGTGGTTTATCGTCTCGGTTTTCAACGTTCCAACCACATATATAACATCCCACAACTCTTGAACAGGCGCGCCTTTCGGAAACTTCACGTAAATGATCTGGTTTGGAGGCGGTGGTGGCACGTGAATACAAGCTCCAAAATATGGCACCAATAAAAATTCGGTGACGGTATCGGCATCACCTTCAAGTGGGATAACAAACCCCGGAATTTTAACTTGGCTTCCGTTCAGTTCTGGTCGAACGTTACCAATCTTGGACTGCTGGGCTGCGCCACCACTGTGATCAGATGCGGGCATGCCTATACTGTCGAACAATTTACGCTCTTTTTCTGGAACAAGGTCAATCCAGTCAAGCTTTAATGGTTCTTCGCTGGCCATAACAGGCGCTGTGAATGCGACGACCAGCAAGCAACTTGCGAGTATTTTTTTCCACATTTTATTAAATCCTTATTGTCATTCCGTCACTCAGTGACTGTCGGTAGGCGCGGAGTGCGGGAATGAAACCAATCACAATACCAGCGCATTGTACGAAACCTAATAGCATCCACTCATAAGTAGATAAGATGCTTAAGGTGAGATGTATTCCATAGTGCTGTTGGATGATCGGCTGCGCGATAGCCAGAATGGCATACAGCCCAGTAACGCCAGTAATAATACCAGCAGCAGTGAGCAAGCTGGCTTCACTAATTAATAGTGAGAAAACATGACGAGGCCTTGCTCCCATGGCTCGCAAAATCGCCATTTCACGGCGGCGTTCCTGTAGGCTAGTTAATAGACTGCTTAACATACCTAACAACCCTGCGATCACGACAAAACCAGATACTGCCATTAGGGCTTGCTCTGCAACCGACATCATTCCCCATAACTCATGCAACGCAACGCCGGGCATAATGGCGCTGAGCGGCTCTTTGGGGTAGGTGTTAATTTGTCTTTGCAGGGCGAAAGTTTGAATACGAGATTTCAAACCAACGAGCATAGCGGTAATTTGTTTGGGCTGAAAGTCTCTGTTTTTGAGATCTTGTGCCTTGGGTGTCGGGCCCAAACGCGCACCACTTTCCCATCCGACGTGAATGGCTTCGATGGCTTCCAATGATACATGGACAGTTTTGTCGACTGGTGTTCCTGTAGGTGCAAGGATACCGACAACTTTAAATGGCAGATTGTCATGACGGCTAAAGCCAACGTCGCTAATGCCGTGGGCAATGATGATTTCGCTACCGATATCATAACCAAGTTGTTTAGCGACATCAGAACCTAGCACGGTTTCAAATAAACCATTGAATTCTCTGCCCTTGCTAAATGTTAGTGGTTGCTTACTTCCAAACTTGTAATGCTCAAAGTAACTGTGATTGGTTCCCATAACTCGGAAGCCTTTATGCGAGTCGCCAAGCGAGATTGGAATAGCCCAATCGACTGAACGATGATTGACAAACTCTTGGTAGCTTTTCCAATCGATGTTGTTGGTCGCATTACCAATACGAAACACAGAATAGAGCAATAGGTTCACTTGCCCAGAGCGTCCACCAATAATGAGGTCAGTGCCTGAAATTGTATTGGAGAAGCTATCCTTGGCTTGAGTTCGGATACGCTCGACGCCCAAGAGGAGTACCACTGAAATCGCAACGGTCATGATGGTTAGAATTGCCGTCGCTTTGCGGTTCATCAAGCTTTTCCAGGCGAGCTTTACAACAGCACTCATGATATGGCTCCTAGGCTAGATACTTGATTAATGTCGGGTAGATTGAGCGTGCGATCGAATAAGGGTTCGAGTGTTGGGTCGTGGCTAACGAATACCAGTGTGGCATTGGCTTGATTCGCTTGCTCCATAAGGAGCTCAATAAATGCTTTACGATTGTCATAGTCTAAAGCTGAGGTTGGTTCGTCAGCGATCACTAACTCTGGATGTCCTATCAGAGCTCGAGCCGCAGCCACACGTTGTTGTTGACCAATACTCAATTCAGAGACAGGGCGTGTATGAAGCTCGTTTGGCAAGTGCAGTCGTTCTAGTAGGGCCTGAGCCTGTTCATTTAATGTTTGAGATGAGGCACCTAAATGGGCACGGTCACGTCGTATTTTACTGAACTGACATGGCAATAATACGTTTTCAAGTACGTTAAGGTACGGCAATAAATTGAACTGTTGAAAGATGTAGCCAATATGATTGGCGCGAAAGCGGTCTCTCTGACTGGCACTTAAACTAGCAAGGTCAGTATCGAGTACAGATAGAGAGCCTGAAGTTAATGTGTTAATCCCCGTCAACAAAGCGAGCAAGGTCGATTTACCGCAGCCACTTGGACCTTTGATAAACACATGCTCGCCTTGTGTAATGTGTAATTTGGGGATGTGGATGGTTGGGTTGGTTGAACCGGGCCAGAAAAATTGGGCATCCTCTAGCTCGACAACATTTGGTGTGGTTTCAGTCATATTAAATCACCAAAGCTGTGGCGTGTAAGTGGGTACTCACACGCCACTCGTGTTATTTGATTACGATTTGGGTGTTATCTTTGCTTAATTTAATTGCTGATTGCATGGTATCAGTGAATATATTGACGCTGATGGACTCTGTAGTTGGGAATTGGTTAAACCAATCGGTTTGGATTTGGCTAAGCTGATTAACTTGTTCGCAATTGAAGCGATATTGCACCGAAAATTCACCGTGACCGCCATGATCGTGCGCCTCATCATGATCGTCATGGTGGTCATGTTTATCATGATGTTCATTATGATCATGGTGTTCGTGTCCTTCATGATCGTGATGTGCATGGTCATCATGGTCGTGCTCACTATGATCATGTTCCTCATGAGTTTCGCTTAGGTTGTGGCTCACGTAAGCTTCTTCAACATTACAATCAGCTTGTGAGTTAATAGCGAACAATGCGTTGCTGTCTTCGAGTGTAGCGACGGCTTGTTTAAGCGCTTGCTCTTGTTGTGCGTTTTCTGGAGCATGTTCGAAACCCACAACATCAGCTCCAGGAGCTGTGATCTCTACTAACAGATCTTTGCCATCTTGGGCGATATTAAACTCGACGTGACCATGCACATGAGCACCATGCTGGCGGTATTCGTTTGCATTCGCTGCTGTCGATAAAGTGAGGCCAATAGCAAGGGCTAAAACGTGTTTTGATGACATTGTATTTTTCCTAATTTTACTGGCATTAACCAAAGGCGGTATTGCTCAGATTCGAGTTTCACTAAGTTATTGTTCCTGACACACTAGGTGCGGAAATGAACTCAATAATTTTGAGTGTGGAATAGTTTGGAAATTAAGCAAAATAAGGAGGGGCACGAGCAGCGCCAAGAACTTCTTCGCCGTACACGAGATGCAAAAAAACATGATGATGCTGGGCGCGCGTAAAAGTCGGTGTAGAGAGGGTAGGTTGTACCTTTGCTATACCGTGCTGAACACCAGAAAATAATTGGCAATGATGATGGGTATGATGGTCGGGCGTCAGATCGACTTGATGGAGTACAACCGCAAAGTTCCAAGCGATCAGCAACGCAACACTGAAAAATAAAGCAGTGCGATACCAATATCTTAGTGTTTTTTGCTGGTGGTGGTACATCTGAGCTCCTCTTACCGACTGTTATAATATAACACCCATAATGAATAAAAGTTCACTCTTTTGTTGGCTAGCAGAAAAATTTAACTCCACACATACGTGCCGAAAAATATTGGTAATACTCTCTGTGGAAGTGTCGCACTTATAAAGAGCAGAGTTGTCACTGCCCATGCTTCTAATCAAATTCATATAGCTCCTTACAACAAGAACAAGGAGCCATTCAATGAAGCTAGATGTTCTGTCTAATAAGCTCAATGACTTTTGTTATCTCATCTTGCTCAAGTGCGCCCTCTTTGACAAACAGAACTTTGCCCGTTTTGTCTTGAACAATAATGGCCGAACTTTCTTCTTTCAGGTCCCAAGTATTAGCAACTACGCCATTTTCATCAAGAACCATGGATGACCATGGGAACTCTTTTTTGCTGTCTTGAGCTGAAGACTTCACGAAAGAGCCTGTCCCCCAAATTGCATCATCTTGGTTGATGATAGTTGTGGTCTGGTAGCTTTCTTGTGGAAAATTTGCCGCTGTTATTGCCGACATTAAAGGGGCATTCATTTCTTTTGAACTGCTACGGCCTGCAATGGCTTGAATGACACGAACTTTGCCTTGCATATGTTGAGTTGCCCAGGGTTGGTATGCAACGCCTTCGCCTTGTAAAACAATCTCGCCGTAAGCGGCAACATTGACAGGAGGAACGCTTTTTCCCACTGACAAGTTGTGTGCAAAGGTCAAGCTTGGCGTTAAGGCCAGTAATAGAGGTAGGAGAGTCTTAGTTTTCATATTGTTATATTCCGTACGAGGTTTGGAAGCTTCCAGTATATATCCAGAACCTAGAAATTTGTAGGACCGTTGGTAACATTTATTTAACGTATGGAGTGGTGTAATCTTGCGTTATATTTAGAATTTGCTAAAATGAGTTCCGTCGCAAATTGCGCATTAAGATTGCAGAGGAAAAATAAGCAATCCGTGTTTTCTCAAAGGAATTGAGGTGAGTTATGCTACGTGAGTTTGCTGTATATCGACCATTACAAGTGGCCCGTTTTGTTAAAACGTTGTTCAAAGGTCAGTTTTTTATTGTTGGGGTTGGCTGTTTTCAGTTCGACAATGGCAAAGTGTTACTACCTGACGTCAACGATCATAAAAGGCTCACCATCTTTAAAGAAGTCAACCAAGTGATAGCATCATTATCGGCTTAGTTAGCTTGGTACCCACTTAGATTTAGAAAAGAGCGACCATATCGGTCGCTCTTTTTGTTGCTGGTTAGGTTTATCCTTGGAGGCTTGGTGGGAAGCAAACTCCCGTTCCTCCGATGCCGCAGTAACCATCAGGGTTTTTCGCCAAATATTGCTGGTGGTAGGTTTCCGCAAAGTAATACGGACCTGCTGGTTGTATTTCGGTGGTGATGTTCGCGCGTTGCTCTTCTTGCAGTGCTTGCTGATACAAGAGTTTCGATTTCTCTGCGCTCTCGAGTTGCCCCGTCGAATAAGTGTAAATTGCAGAACGATATTGAGTACCTAAGTCGTTACCTTGACGCATTCCCTGAGTTGGGTCGTGTTTTTCCCAAAAAACAGCCAGTAGCTTTTCTAATGAGATGACGCGTTCATCGAAAACGACTCGTACGACTTCTGTATGACCCGTTTTACCTGTACAGACCTCTTCATACGTGGGATTGGGTGTGTACCCCCCAGCGTAACCGACCGAAGTAGATACAACGCCGTCGAGTTGCCAAAATACGCGCTCAGCGCCCCAAAAACAGCCCATTCCGAGCAAAATCTGCTGTTGGTGTGACGCAAGAGGCGCCTTTAGGTTAGATTTATTTACAAAATGATGATCGTCAATCTGCATTGGTTGATCTCTACCTGGCAAGGCATCTTCTATACTGATCAATGTTTGTTTGTTGAGCATGGTATTTGTCCTTCAATACGTGTCTTAAATTTGCGAACTTTTTCATTTCGTCTGTATCTGATGCTGTGATGACATAGACCGCGTTAAACCTATTAATATTACAGACTTAGAATCTAATTGGCGTTATCATTATTTACGTTTACTTAACCTCATTCAGCCATAAAAGCATGATAAAAAAAGCTCTCCCCACCATTGTTGGCCTGTTTGCCTTTTCTCATGGTGCCTATGCCGATGTTTCTTTGACTTTGAAAGGCATTGATGGCGCTTTAGAAGAGAATGTCAGTGCGTATCTATCATCTATTCCAGAGAAGGATTACTCCACTTCTCTGCGTTTTCAAGCGAGATTAGATCAAAGTATCACTGAAGCGCTTAACGCGCTTGGGTATTATCATGCAAAAATTTCATACTCTATTCCTGAAGCGAATGATGAGTTAATTGTGCTCATCAAGCCGGGCTTGCCAGTGAAAGTGAAAGTCATGGATGTGGTCATCACTGGAGAGGCTAAGGACGATGAAGAGTTTGCAAAACTTATTGAGCGCTCTCCGCTAAAAGTTGGTCAAGTTTTGAATCAAGGCCAATACGACAGCCTTAAGTCAGGCATTCGTAACTTGGCGCTTCAGCGTGGTTACTTCAATGGTGAGTTTACGCTAAGTCGATTAGAGGTTATCCCTGATCTGAACGAAGCTAATGTCCGTTTGCACTACAGCAGTGGAATACGTTTCAATTTTGGCGACGTTTCTTTTATTGGCAACCACATCTGGGAAGACCGTGTCGCATCACTACAACCTTTTAAAGAAGGGGACCCATACAACGTTTCGAAGCTGGGCGAGTTTAACCAGAAGCTATCAAATACGGAGTGGTTTTCCTCAGTTTTTGTTGAGCCTGAATTGGATAGGCTTGATGATGGCCGAGACTTGCCAATTAAAGTGTCTTTATCTCCTGCTTCTAAGAATCAGATCGAGACGGGTATTGGTTACTCAACGGATGTCGGCGTTCGAGGAACGTTGAAGTGGAAGAAACCTTGGGTGAGCTCCCGAGGACACAGTTTCAACACTGCTTTATCCCTATCTAAGCCAGAGCAAACCGTGACTGCTTCTTACAAAATTCCTTTAGAAGATGTCGCTAACGATTATTATCAAGTTCAATATGGGCTTAAAAACCTAGACAACCGTGACACGCAGAGTATCGAGTCTAACCTTGCAGTGGAGCGTCATTGGTTAGCAGACGGTGGTTGGCATAATACCGTTTATGTTCGTCATTTGTACGAGAGCTTTACGCAAGGTTTACAAGATGATGAATTCAACTTCGTACTTCCAGGTGCGACATTTTCTCGGACTAGGGTTCGAGGGGGCAATATGCCAATGTGGGGAGACAAGCAAAGCATCACTATTGAGTATGGTGATACCGCTATGCTTTCTGAAACTAGAGTGCTCCGCTTAATTGGCTCGACTTCTTGGATTCGTGGTATTGGAGAGAATCATCGTGGTTTGTTCCGCTTAGAAGGTGGTGCGAATATTACCGATGAACTTGAAAAACTATCACCGTCGCTGCGTTTCTTCGCTGGTGGTGACAATAATATTCGTGGTTACGGCTATGAATCTATTTCACCTGTGGATGAGAGTGGCGCCCTGACGGGGGGTAAATACATTGTTAGCAGTACATTAGAATACCAATATCGTGTTTATGGAAACTGGTGGGCTGCAACGTTTTACGATATTGGTGATGCGTTTAATGAAACACCAGATTGGAAATCAGGTGCTGGTGTTGGTATCCGCTGGGCGTCTCCGGTGGGCCCTGTTAGTTTTGATTTTGCATGGGGGTTGGATGCAAAACCAGAACGAGAGTTTCGTATCCACTTCTCATTGGGGCCTGAGCTATGATCAAAATGATGTTTAAGTGGACCAAATGGCTGTCGCTCAGTTTGATTGGTCTATTGCTGTTGCTCATCATTATTGTCGCGACAGTTTTATTTACCCACCCAGGCCTCAAATTTGCCTTGTGGGGAGCCGAAAAAGCACTACCACAATTGCAGATTGAAAAAGTGCAGGGTTCATTGTTTCCTCGCTTCGAACTGCATAACGTCAGTTTTGTCGATGAGTCTTTGAATATCGACGCCAAAGTCGAGCGTTTAGCTTTGGCAGTGAACTTCCGCTGTTTCTTTGACCCTAAGGTCTGTGTCGATGAGTTAAGACTGCAGGGGCTTGACTTTAAGATGCCAGAGCTACCGCCAGCAAGCGAGGAGCAAGAGGAAACACCACCACTGCGTTCTATCAGTACGCCAGTGCCAATTTTTGTTAATAAAGTCAGCTTTAATGACATCAATGTCAATGTGCTGGGTAATCAAATTGATTGGCAAACGTTCTCGACCGCTTTGTCGATGCAAGGCGATCGTTTGGTGATCGCACCAACTGCGTTGAAAGACATTAATGTTGCGCTCGCACCAAGTGAAGCGGCCCCAGAAGCGGTTGTTGAAGAGCCGAAAGAAGCCGATGCTACGCCGCAAGATATTGTGTTACCCGAAGTATGGATTCCACTGACGGTGGAAGCGCGCCGTCTGGATATTCACAACTTTAAACTGGCAGGTGAAACGCCAGTGATCGTCAATCATCTTGGTTTGGTTGCAAGAGCAGGCGGTGAGCGTGTTGATGTCAAAACGTTAGAGCTCGACATGCCAGAAGTGGAAGGCAAGTTGAGCACACAAGTGACGCTTTCTTCTGATTACCCTATCAAAGCGCAATTGGACGCGTTAGTGAAGCAAGCAGATGCGAAGGGACAAAAACTGTCGCTTTCGGTCTCGGGTTCGGTTGGTGATTTGTCACTAAATGCTACGCTTTCTGAGCTTGTACAAGCGGAGATCAAAGGTGATATTCAACCGCTTAAAACGCAGTTACCGTTTGATGTCGCGATTAAAAATGTACAGGCGCAATGGCCGCTATTTGGACAAAGCGATTACCAGGTTTCTGTACCAAGCTTGGCGGCAAAAGGCTCACTTGATGGCTACGAAGTCGCATTAGAAACCAAAGCGTCAGGCAAAGATATTCCCGCCGTTGATGTCGCACTAAACGGCAAAGGTACGTTAGAGCAAATTGACCTCGAAAGCCTTGTAGTGAAAACCTTAGGGGGCGAACTCTCTGGGAAAGTCATGGCCAATTGGGCCGCGCCAATCAACTGGCAAGCTGACTTAAACCTGAAGAACATTCAACCAGGATTGCAGTGGAAAGAAGCCGAAGGGGATATCAGCGGTAATCTTTCGACTTCGGGGTCGTTAACAGAACAAGGCGGTTGGCAAGTCAGTTTGCCTAAGTTAGACATTGACGGCATTTTGCGAGGGTATCCGCTGAATGTTGAAGGGCAACTTGAAGCGTCTGATAAGAACGGCAAAGGCGAAGACATCCAACTTACCACTCAGGGTTTAGCGCTTTCTCATGGCCCGAACCAACTGAGTGCAAAGGGTAAGATCGATAAGCAAATTCTGATGGATGTTGAGGTTAACTTCCCTGATTTTGCAAAAAGTGTTCCGGACCTTGCAGGTAAAATGCAAGGTAAAGTCGCACTACGTGGTAGCTTGAAAGAACCAGACATCAATCTTGATCTCGCTTTAAATCAGATAAACTGGCAGCAACAGGCGAACGTAGAAACGATCACCTTAAAGGGTGATGTGAAGCCTCTGCCAGCACCAAAAGCGAACATAAGCCTAATTGCGAACAACATTACCTATGACGACATAAAAGTTGATAGTGCTGACCTTGAAGTCTCTGGGGATGAAAAACTGCATCAACTGACACTCGATGTAGTGTCTGACCTGGTGTCGACCAGTTTAGAAATTGAAGGGACATTCCAGCAGAAACCAGAAATGATTTGGGATGGGGCGCTGCGCCGCTTGACGCTGAGCTCGCAACAAGGCCCGTGGGCGTTGCAAAAATCGACCGCGGTGAAGGTCAATATCGACAAACAGATCGCGAACGTTCAAGCGCATTGTTGGTTGCAAGCGGAGTCGAGCGTATGTCTAACCGAAGACATTAGTGTCGGTAAGAGTGGCCAGGCGAAGTTAGCCATCAATGATTTTGATTTTGACCAAATCAAACAATTCCTGCCGCCAGAAACCAAGCTGCAAGGCTCGGTTAATGCACAGGCTTTTGCTAAATGGGCACCAGAGAAAAAGCCTGAAGTAACCTTAAGTGTCAATATGCCAAAAGGCCAAGTTGAACAAGCGCTTGAACAGCCAATTAAAGTCGGTTGGGAAAGCTTCAACTTTAAAGCAGCATTAGCGAAAGACAAGCTTGATGCCGAGTGGCTATTTGATGTGAAAGATAACGGCGACTTGTCTGGTAAGGTTTCTTTACTGAATGTCTCGACTGAAAAGCCCACTATTGATGGTAAGGTTTCACTCTCTACGTTCCACTTGGATTTCTTGGCACCGTTGATTGGTGAGTACAGCTTGTTTAAAGCAAACATGAATACTGACCTAACGATATCAGGTGACGTCATGCATCCGAAGGTTAATGGTCAGTTCTTGATTGACCAAATGAAGCTACAGGGTGAAGTCACACCGATAGATATAAACTCAGGGCAGGTCGTCATCAACTTTAAAGGCCATCAAGCGGACTTGGATGCCGGAATTTTAACCCCGGATGGTGAGTTGAACGTTACCGGTGATGCCAACTGGCAGGACTTACAGAACTGGCGCACTAAAGCGCGTGTATTTGCTAAAGAGCTCAATGTTGATTTGCCTCCAATGGTAAAAATCAAAGTTGAGCCTGACATGACAATAGATGTGACTCCTCAGCTTGCGAAAATTGAGGGTGATATTAATTTGCCATGGGGCAGAATTGTCGTCGAAGAGCTTCCACCAAGTGCGGTAGGTGTATCGAGTGATACCGTTATTCTCGATAAAAACTTGCAGCCAGTGGACGATGTCGCTGCGATGCCGTTTGATGTGGAAACGAACATCAACATTAAAATTGGTGATGACTTCCAACTTGCCGCTTTTGGTTTAAAAGGTGGGTTGAAAGGGAACCTAAACGTGACACAAAAAGACAAAGGTCCTTTCATCGTTGGTGAAGTGAATGTTGTCGACGGTTCTTATCGTTCGTTTGGTCAGGACTTATTGATTAAAGAAGGTAAGATTCTGATGAATGGTCCACCAGATCAACCTTACTTGTCTATCAAAGCGATTCGTAATCCAGACAATACCCAAGATGATGTCATTGCGGGGGTACAAGTGTCGGGCCCAGCATCTGATCCGAGTATAGAAATTTTCTCAGAGCCCGCGATGAACCAAGCCAATGCACTTTCTTATCTACTTCGTGGTCAAGATATTGATGGTGAAGCCGGTGGTAATGCAATGACGACTACCTTAATTGGTTTAAGCTTGGCGAAGAGTGGGCGTGTGGTTGGTGAAATCGGTGAAGCCTTTGGCGTACAGGATTTACAGCTGGACACTGCTGGGTCGGGCGATGACTCGCAAGTGACGGTGAGTGGTTATATTCTGCCAGGTTTGCAGGTGAAATATGGTGTCGGCATCTTTAACTCCCTAGGTGAGTTCACTGTGCGTTACCGATTGATGCAAGACTTGTATTTAGAAGCGGTATCTGGTGTAGATAGCGCCGTTGACCTACTCTATCAGTTTGAGTTCGATTAAAGTGCTTTAACCTAAGCATACACAGTCATGACTAAGGAGTGGTTATGCAGCATTTGATTTTTGTCTACGGCACGTTACGCAAGGGAGAGTACAACCATCAGTATTTGCGCTCGGCGCAGTTTCTTGGTTTACATGAAACGGATGCTCAATTTGCAATGTATGACTTAGGCCCTTATCCAGCGTTGTCTGATGGGCAACGCTCGATTCAAGGTGAAGTGTATCTGATTGATGATGAAACCTTATCCGAGCTAGATAGGTTAGAAGATGTGCCAGTGGAATATCGCCGAGAGAGCATCGTTACGCCGTTTGGCCAAGCTTGGATCTACTTATATCAAGATACTGAGCAATTAACCGAAGAAATCGCTTCCGGAGATTGGTGTCAAAAGGTGTGAGCTATACTGACATTATCAATAGCAACGAGCTAAACACTAAGGAGTCACGATGAAAACATTCGTAATTGGATCAATGGCGTTGCTTCTTGCTGCATGCGCACAAACAACACTACCGACTTCGAATAATGTGACCGATTGGCAAGTGTTTGGTAAGCAGTCAGCTTTAGATGGATTACGGGAGTTATCTGAGGAGCGAATTGCGAAGCTGGATGATGTTAACCATGCGACGCCAGAACTGATAATGGCTTATCAAGCGGGTTACCAGCAAGGCAAGCAAGAGTATTGCGAGCAAAGTGCTTATATGCTCGGTGTTATCGGGCGGCCGTATTTTGGCATTTGTGATGATGTTGACCCCTTCTTTCAACATGACTACGACGCTGGACGAATGTCTTCAGCAGGCGCACCTATCTAGTTGACACAGGTAAGATGAAAGCAAAAGAGCTGCCCTAGAGCAGCTCTTTTTAATTTTGTATCAGCAGTGATGCTTATTTTTTCTGAGCTCGCTCGTAAGATTCTAGGATTTCAGCTTTGGCGGCAGCAACATCTGCCCAACCATCCACTTTCACCCATTTGCCTGCTTCAAGCTCTTTGTAACGCTCAAAGAATTGCGTGATCTGCGCTTTCAGTAGTTCTGGGATATCGTCCACATATTGGATGTGCTCGTACTCTTTCGAGATTTTTGAGTGGGGAACCGCAAACACTTTTGCATCTTCACCCGATTCATCTGTCATCTTCAAAACGCCAACAGGACGGCAGCGAATGACTGAACCTGGCATGAGTGGGTATGGTGTTGGTACCAATACGTCGACTGGGTCGCCATCAAGAGACAGGGTATTGTTCACGTAGCCATAGTTGCATGGGTAGAACATTGGTGCAGACATGAAACGGTCGACAAATACAGCACCAGAGTCTTTATCTACTTCGTACTTGATTGGATCTGCATTTGCAGGAATTTCGATCACGACATAGATATCTTCAGGCAGCGACTTGCCTGCTGGTACATGGTTTAAGCTCATTAGAATATTCCTTTTCATTAACGATGAGTCACACAAAAGCGGCTTCATCTGATGATAAATTCGCGTTTCACTTTAGCGACAAAAACGCGGCAGGTAAACACCTGCCGCGTTGGACAAAGGTCTGAAATTATTCTTCGTCGCGGTGCAGTTCAAGGAACTCTTCAACTTTGCGAACCATGTTCTTCGAACCCACAAAGAAAGGTACACGCTGGTGCAACTCAGTAGGCTTGATGTCCATAATGCGATTCACGCCGTCCGATGCAATGCCGCCAGCTTGCTCAATGAGGAATGCCATAGGGTTACATTCGTAAAGCAGGCGTAGCTTGCCTTGTGGGTGGCTTTGTGTGCTTGGGTAAAGGTAGATACCGCCTTTCAGTAGGTTGCGGTGGAAATCAGCAACCAGCGAGCCAATGTAGCGAGAAGTGTATGGGCGACCGTCTTCTGGCACGTTTTCTTGGCAGTACTTGATGTACTTCTTCACCCCTTGAGGGAAACGAATGTAATTACCTTCGTTGATGGAGTAGATCTTACCATCATCAGGAATCATCATGTTTTCATGAGAAAGACAGAAGCTGCCGATAGATGGGTCGTAAGTAAAGCCGTTTACACCGTTACCAGTTGTGTATACCAACATGGTGGAGGAGCCGTAAATTACGTAGCCCGCAGCCACTTGTTTGTGACCAGGTTGTAGGAAGTCTTCTTCAGTTGGTGGGGTACCGATTGGAGAAACACGACGGTAAATCGAGAAGATAGTACCAACAGAGACGTTCACATCGATGTTAGAAGAACCATCAAGTGGGTCCATCAGTACTACATATTTGGCGTTTTGGTTGAGTTCTTTATTGAACGCAACTGCTTCGTCTTCTTCTTCACTGGCAACGCCACACACTTGATCACGAGCTTCAAGCGCGGCTTTGAACTTATCGTTCGCGTAAACATCGAGCTTTTGCTGATCTTCACCTTGGACATTTTCCGTGCCTACAGCACCAGTGATATCACCGAGACCCGCTGCGTTGATTTCGCGGTTAACGATTTTTGCAGCTAAACGAATGGAGGCTAAAAGGGATGATAGATCACCGCTAGCGTGGGGGAAATCCGCTTGTTTTTCGACAATGAACTCGCCTAGGGTGCGCAGTCCTGACATGGTTAATCCTTACATTTTCATTTCATTGGGGGTAGTGCGCAAGTGAGCATCTCTTTATGGATGTTAAACGATTGCGCTGGATGTAAGTTTAAGTCGCAGATCTTTTTAATGGTAATGAAGTAACTGTTTGAGATCTCAATTTATTTGTAGACTTGTTTGAGGGATTCATCAGTAAGCAAGAGGTTGTACAGTCTGTGTTCAACCTTGTCATATTTGTGAAAGGGACTGCAAGAAGAAGGCTAAAGTCACTCGCTTTTCAGGCGGTAATCGCGATAATGAAAGCATTAAAAAACGCATTACAAGGTTTAGTTTATGCACATTCATATCTTGGGTATCTGTGGCACATTTATGGGCGGCGCAGCGATTCTAGCGCGCCAATTAGGACATAAAGTCACTGGTTCTGATGCCAACGTTTATCCGCCAATGAGCACACTGCTTGAGTCTCAAGGTATTGAAATTATTGAAGGCTTTGACCCGTCTCAACTCGACCCTCAACCAGATCTTGTGGTGATTGGTAATGCGATGAGCCGTGGCAACCCTTGTGTCGAGCATGTGCTCAACACTAACATGCGTTACACCTCTGGCCCGCAGTGGCTCAACGAGTTTTTGCTGCATGATCGTTGGGTATTGGCGGTATCGGGTACACATGGGAAAACGACCACGTCGAGCATGCTTGCCTGGATACTTGAAGATTGTGGTTATCAACCGGGTTTCTTAGTCGGTGGGGTACTCGGTAACTTCGGAGTGTCTGCTCGTTTGGGTGAAAGCATGTTTTTTGTCGTTGAAGCCGACGAATATGACAGTGCTTTTTTCGATAAGCGTTCTAAGTTTGTGCATTACCATCCTCGCACTTTAATCATGAATAACCTTGAGTTCGATCATGCTGATATCTTCGATGATCTAGAAGCGATCAAGCGCCAATTCCATCATTTAGTGCGAACTGTACCGGGCAATGGATTGATCTTAGCGCCGAGGAAAGATCAAGCGTTAGCGGATGTATTAGAGCGTGGCTGCTGGACTGAAAAACAGTTCTCTGGTGAGAATGGTGACTGGCAAGCGCACAAATTAGTGCTTGATGGCTCAAAATTTGACGTTGCGTTGCAAGGCGAGAAGGTTGGTACCGTCGAATGGAATTTGGTGGGTGACCACAATGTGGATAATGCGCTGATGGCAATCGCTGCTGCACGACATGTTGGAGTCACTCCGGATCTTGCTTGCCAGGCATTAGGGCGTTTCATCAATACCAAGCGCCGTTTAGAGCTGAAAGGTGAAGAACAAGGTGTGACGGTTTACGATGATTTTGCGCATCACCCAACGGCAATTGAACTTACTGTCGGTGGTTTGCGTAACAAGGTAGGTGAAAAACGCATCCTTGCTGTGTTAGAGCCGCGGTCTGCCACCATGAAGCGAGGTGTACACAAAAACACACTTGCAGAGTCACTACACAGTGCAGATGAAGTCTTCTTGTTCCAGCCAGATAATATCGAGTGGTCTGTGCAAGACATTGCCGACCAATGCACACAGCCAGCGTTTGTCGATGCGGATATAGATAACTTTGTAGCCAAGATCGTCGAACGTGCGCGACCAGGTGACCAAATTCTAGTCATGAGCAACGGTGGCTTTGGTGGTATTCACGGAAAACTTCTTGAGCAGTTAAAACAAAAAGCCTGATTGATATGCAAAACAAAACACAACCCTCTCATAAAAAAGCCATCACGTTGGCATTAACGGGTGCTTCTGGTGCTCCCTACGGCCTTCGTCTTTTAGAATGCTTGGTTGCGGCGGATTATCATGTCTACGTTCTGATTTCTTCGGCGGCTCGTGTTGTGATGGCAACCGAGCATAATCTTAAGCTACCAAGTGGCCCAGAAGCGGCGCAGCAAGCATTGGTAGAGCACCTGAACTGCAATCCCGATAACATCACCGTTTGCGGTAAAGATGACTGGTTCTCACCGGTTGCGTCTGGTTCTGCTGCACCAAAGCAAATGGTGGTTTGCCCATGTTCTGCGGGAAGCGTTGCAGCGATTGCGCATGGTATGTCAGATAACTTGATCGAGCGGGCCGCTGATGTGGTAATGAAAGAGCGCGGGCAGCTGTTGCTCGTGGTTCGCGAAACACCATTTTCAACGCTACATCTGGAGAACATGCACAAACTGTCGCAAATGGGCGTCACCATCATGCCAGCAGCTCCAGGCTTCTATCATCAGCCAAAGAGTATTGAAGACTTAGTGGATTTTATGGTGGCGAGAATTCTTGACCACTTAGGTATTGAGCAAGGTTTGGTGCCTCGTTGGGGTTATGACCAGCGATCGTGAGCTGATTGTGTAACCACTCAAATACCTTTACAATCCATCCAACTCATCGGGGAGCAAACCCATTTAGCATTGAGTCAATCAATGCATTGGGGCGCTGAGACCTAAGTGTTTAACTAGGGACCCGTATTACCTGAACCAGATAATGCTGGCGTAGGAATTGAGTCTGGATATTGGAAGTCCTTAATAGCCGCCTCAAACCCTGTGCCGCTCAACTTATTTCTCTGAAATACTCATGGAGAGCGAGCAGTGAAACCCACTCTAAATCTGATTGCCTTAGCTGCAATCACTTCTACTTCAGCGTTTGCCGCTGAAAACACATTAACCATCTATACCTACGACTCTTTTGCCGCAGATTGGGGGCCGGGTCCTAAAATCGAGCAAGCTTTTGAAGCAAAATGTGGCTGTGACGTTAACTTCGTAGCGTTGGACGATGGTGTGTCGATTCTGAATCGTCTTCGTCTTGAAGGCGGTAATAGCAAAGCGGACATCGTATTAGGTTTGGATAACAATCTGATGGCAGAAGCGAAGAAAACCGATCTGCTTGCCGAGCACAATGTGGATACGGCTAACACAGTGTTACCAAACGGTTGGAGTGACACGACGTTTGTACCGTACGATTACGGCTACTTCGCGTTTGTGTACAACAAAGAGAAACTGGCTAATCCGCCGAAAAGCATGAAAGAGCTGGTGGAAACGCGCAACGATCTGAAAGTGATTTACCAAGATCCGCGGACTTCAACGCCGGGCCAAGGCTTAATGCTATGGATGAAATCTATTTATGGCGACGATGTGACGCAAGCGTGGCAGAAGCTAGCGAGCAAAACCGTAACGGTCACGAAAGGTTGGTCTGAGGCGTATTCTATGTTCCTCAATGGTGAGTCCGATTTAGTGCTTTCTTACACCACTTCACCTGCGTACCACTTAATTGCGGAAAACGATTCGAAGTTTGCTACGGCGAATTTTGCTGAAGGCCACTACATGCAAGTTGAAGTAGCCGCCAAAGTGAAAGGGGCAAAAAATTCAGAACTTGCTGATCAATTTATGAGTTTCATTTTAAGTGATGAGTTCCAATCGGCGATGCCAACGGGTAACTGGATGTACCCAGTCACTGACGTTGAGTTACCTAAAGGTTTTGAAACTTTGAGTGTTCCAAGCAAGTCGTTGAGCTTTAGTGCTGATGAAGTGGCAAAAATGCGTAAGTCTTGGATTCGCGAATGGCAAAGCGCATTGACGTTTTAGCTGACGTTTCCATCCTCATCTGAATGAGATAGGTTTTACCTTTGAATTCTGTTCCAAAAATAGGTTTAGGGGTCGCGATGATCATCGCGACCTTTGTTATTTCTGCCCTAGGTGCTTTGATTGTTCAAGCCCCTTCACTTGATGTGTCTGTGGTATGGGGCGACCCGTACTATCAACATGTCACCAAGTTCAGTTTCTACCAAGCGTTTCTTTCCACATTGCTCAGTGTTGGCTTTGCCATTCCAGTAGCGCACGCACTTTCGCGTCGCCAATTTATTGGTAAATCATTACTGCTTAAGCTGTTTGCATCGACACTGGTTTTGCCGGTTTTGGTTGGTGTTTTTGGGCTGTTAGCGATTTATGGCAACAGTGGTTTGTTGGCGCAGTGGTTGCAAAGTTTCGACACTAAACTGCCATTCTCTATTTACGGTTTGAACGGCATTTTACTCGCCCATGTGTTCTTTAATTTACCTTACGCGGCACGATTGCTTCTGCAAGCCTTGGAGTCTATTCCTGCCGAGCAGCATAAGCTTTGCGCGCATCTTGGGATGAGCCATTGGGATAAGTTTCGCTGGGTAGAATGGCCGCGTTTAAGGCAGCAGCTTCCCCACGTTTGTGGGTTGGTGTTTATGTTGTGCTTTACCAGTTTTGCCACTGTAATGGCATTGGGGGGCGGGCCAAAATCCACCACCATTGAATTGGCCATTTACCAAGCGATTAAGTTTGATTTTGATTTACAAGCTGGGGCGTTATTGGCGCTGTGGCAGATGCTGTTATGTGGACTGCTTGCTATTGGAGTGCAGAAGTTAACAAGGCCTGTTTCTATCAGTGCTGGAAGCACATCGGTACAGCAATATTTAACGAAGGATCATGGGTGGTCAAAAGCTTGGGATAGCTTTTGGATCATAGGTGCCTTTTTACTGGTAATACCGCCGTTATTGATGGTGTTACTGAGTGGCATCAACCAACAAGTTTGGACAGTATTAACCGATGAGCGTTTTTGGTCTGCGCTATTGAACTCCCTCAAAGTCGCCTGTGTCGCTAGCGCGCTTGCGGTCGCTGCAGGGGTGTCCATACTATTGACCAGTCGCCGTTGGCGGTTGCAGTACAAAAACACGCGAGCCGATCAGATTGAGTTAATCGGCACCGTTATTTTGGTGACTCCAGGTCTGGTGATTAGCACCGGTTTATTCTTACTACTGCGCGCATTTACCGATGTTTTTAGCTTGGCATTTTTTGTCGTGATTTTGGTGAACGGTTTGATGGCTTTGCCTTACGTGATCAAAACGCTAGCGCAGCCAATGCTGCACATTGAACAACAGTATCAGTATGTATGTGCCAGCTTAGGCATGCGTGGCTGGCAACGGTTTAAAGTGGTGGAGTGGCAGGCGCTACGCAAGCCGTTTGCACATGCGTTTGCGATCAGCTTTATGTTTGCAATAGGGGATTTAAGTGCCATAGCACTGTTTGGTGGACAAGAGTTTCGTACCTTACCTCTGTATTTGTTCCAGTTGCTTGGCAGTTATCAGATGGACGCAGCTGCGGTGGTATCGGTGACCCTATTGTTGTTGAGTGTGGGCTGTTTTGCCTTGATTGAGAAAGTATTGAAAACGAAGGAGAGAGCGTAATGTTAGTGTTGGATGATGTGCAGTACACCTACCAACGTGAACTGTTTCGTTTTGACTTAACGATTGAGCAAGGACAGATTGTATCGCTGATGGGACCAAGTGGGGCAGGGAAGTCAACCTTGCTGGCGTTGGTGGCAGGATTCATCCATCCTGACCGTGGTGATATTTGTGTTGATGGTGAGTCCATTGTGCGTAAAGAGCCTTATCTGCGTCCGTTCTCTATGTTGTTCCAAGAGCACAATTTGTTTGCTCACTTATCGGTGCGTGACAACATCGGTTTGGGCTTACACCCAGGGCTAAAGCTTACGGTGGACCAAAATCGTCAGATTGAACAAGCCGCGCAGCAAGTTGGTGTTGCAGAGTACCTCGACCGTTTGCCAGAGCATCTTTCTGGTGGCCAGCGTCAACGTGTTGCCTTAGCGCGTTGTTTTGTTCAGCCTCATCCCATGTGGCTGTTGGATGAGCCGTTCTCGGCGCTTGATCCGGTGTTGCGTGAAGAGATGCTAGGCTTGGTAAAAAAACTGGCAGCAGAGCGGGGAATAACCGTATTGATGGTCACGCACCATTTAAGCGATGCCAAAGCGATTGCCAGCCACTTTGTGTTTGTGGCAGATGGTAAAGTGGAAGCCGCGGGTGATATGTCTGCATTGAGTGAACAGCATGCTAGTGAGAAGCTTGCGGCATTTATCCGAGCAGCATGCTAGTGCCTGATAGTTGCTAGGTTATGCTTCTCCGCAACACAAACCATGCCGAGGGCCAAATTCAAATTGAGATCTTAAGCTCATGATATGGTCAATCATTGCTTGTACACGCCGTGGGCGGTTTGCTCCAGGACGATAGACTAAATAAATAGGCATTGGTACCGTGTGCCATTGCGGTAACACTCTGACTAAGGTGCCACTTTCTAGCTCTTGCGTCATGTTCTGCACAGGTAAGTTCGCGATGCCTAGTCCTTTAAGTGCGCCTTTTAATATTGCTTCTACAGTTGTACTTGAGAAGTTACTGGTTATTGAAACATTGACGGTATTATCGTGTGAGATCAGCGTCCAAGGCCCTATTTCTGAAACATATTGATACCTCAAACAGTTGTGTTTTGTCAGATCTTCTGGCGTTTCAGGTACACCGAACTCAGCTAAATACTCAGGGCTAGCAGCCAGGACTCGAGTGGTATAGCCTAATTTTTTTGCGATTAATCGATCATCAACTATCTGACCGACTCTAATTGCCATATCAAAGCCGTGTGAAAACAGATCAACAAAATCGTTCGATGCTTCTAACGCAATTTGTACTTTTGGCCATTGTTTTAAAAATGGCAAAAAGATGTGCTCCGCCATATACGCATCCAACGCTGGTGGCGCGGAAATACGCAGCCGGCCTTGGATCTGTTGTTCCATCTCCTGAACGTCATGGCCAATTGAGTGGAATTCCTCAACTAAGCTTGCAGCACGCTCTAAAACCATTTGGCCAGCTTCGGTGATCACTAACTTTCGGGTTGTGCGCTCTAGCAGTTTGGCTTCAAAGTGTTGTTCGAGTTTGGTTATGGCTTTGCTAACAGTAGATTTCGGTAGGTTTAACTCCAGCGCGCACTTGGTTAAGCTCAGTAGTCGACAGCTTGTGACAAAGATAGAAAGCGTTCTAAAGTCAATTGTTTCTAAATTGCGAACAATCACTTTCAATTATCCATATTGTTTCAATATTAATCTGATTATAGTCTGGCACCTCATCCTTAGCCATCAAGTTATTGTCATTTGAGGTAAACAACATGTCCAACTCTGTAGACTTATTTTCTCCTATCGAACTCGGTCAATTAGCATTAGATAACCGTGCCATTATGGCGCCTTTAACGCGAGCTCGTGCTGGTGCGGACCATATTCCTAATGACCTTATGGTTGAATACTACGCTCAACGTGCGAGTGCCGGACTTATCATTGCTGAATGCACCATGGTGATGGAAGGTACGTCTGCTTTCATGGCAGAGCCGGGCATTTACAGCGAAGAGCAAATCGCAGCTTGGAAAAAGGTAACGGATGCGGTTCATGAGAGAGGCGGTAAGATTGTACTGCAAATTTGGCATGCGGGACGAGCTTGTCATCCTGATCTGAATGAAGGAAAAACACCTGTAGCGGCGAGCGCATTGGCCATTCGTGATGAATTAGTCCATACCCCTTCGGGTAAGCAAGCATATACGGTACCACGAGCACTCGAAGTGGATGAGATAGCTTCCATTGTTGCGGCGTTTAAACAAGGTGCAGAAAACGCCAAGAAAGCCGGCTTTGATGGGGTCGAGATACATGGCGCCAATGGTTATCTTATTGATAACTTCCTTCGTGACGGCTCAAATTTACGTACCGATGAATACGGTGGCTCGGTTGAAAATCGTGCTCGATTTTTACTTGAGATAGTGAAAGAAGTCGTTGAGGTGTGGGGACCTGGAAGAGTCGGTCTGCGCACATCTCCGCTAAATGGATTTAATGACATGAAAGACAGTGATCCAGTTGGCTTGATGCGTTACTTAGCAGAGCAACTTAATTCTTTCGATCTTGCTTATTGGCACGTGATGCGTGCGGATCTGAAAGGCGTACAAAAAGCAGATGTTCTCAAGCCAGCACGCGAAAACTATAAAGGTCACTTAATGGCGAACGTGGGCTACAGTGCACAAGAAGCGGCAACAGCAATTGCAGAAAACAAAGTTGATGTGGTCGCATTTGGCGTTCCCTTTATCGCAAACCCAGATTTAGTTGAGCGATTTAAGAAAAATGCACCTCTTAATGAGGCGAAACCAGAACACTTTTATTTGGGTGGAGCAGAAGGTTATACCGATTACCCAGTGATGGCATAACCCTTACTTGTTTAATATAAAAAGGACGCTAATGTTAGCGTCCTTTTTCGTTTCTGTATTTACTTAGCCTTGCGGTTTTACGACCATCACATTGATTGGAGAATATTCCACAACCTTACTCGCGACAGAGCCAAGCATTACTTTATTGATTTTAGAGCGCTTGTGACTTGGCATAATGATGAGATCTGCGCCTAAACGTTCTGCATAATCAAGAATGGTCGCGTAGGCCTTGCCTTCAGCAACATGCACTTGGTAAACCACATCTTCAGCAATATGCTCATTAGCGAAAGTTTTTAGTTGCTGCTTCACGTCTTGCTTCATTTTGGCCGCAGCATCTTTCGGAAAGTATGTGGCAACCATCGACATGTGAATACCAGGTAGTACCGTCAGAAGATGGATTTGAGCATTTGCTTGCTTTGCCTGCCAAACCGCTAGTTCAACCGCTCGGTCTGAAAAGCCTTGGTCATTTAGATCAACCGGAACAAGAATTTGTTTGTACATTCAATGTCTCTCATTAAGGCCCCTTTATCCTCGGGGCCAAATCGGTTATGCGCTCAATTGTTCCTTACGAGCACGACGTTTTTGGTTCATTGCAAGCACCAGCAAAATCATTAAGCATGGTACAAACACCCACTCTTTCATCGGACGGTCTGCATCCTGGATAACCCACTTGATTTCCCAATCAAAGTCGATACCTGCGGACTCTGCTGGACTACCAAATTCAACCATATCGACAATCATTTTGTTGTCACTTTCGGTCAGCATTAGACCCATAGATGAAATACGTGCGTCTGCTGTTGTCGCACTGTCTTCGAATGGAAGACGAACCGTTTTCTCAATGTAGTCGCCCTCAAGGTTTTCACCGGCAACACGTAACTCCAATGATTCTCCTACATTTAGTGTTTCCGTGATTTGAGCTACCTCAACGCCAGGAGAAAGAACTTTCGCTGGGTACAGCATGTCCCACCAAAAACCTGGACGGAAAAACGAAAACGTCAGTACTAATAATAGGACTGTTTCCCACCACTTGTTACGCGTGAACCACCACCCTTGAGTTGCCGCAGAGAAAATCAGCATTGCAATGATCGATGAGATGACCGTGAGTGCCAAATGCCACCAAGAGTCAATCCCCATTAACAATAGCTGGGTATTGAACACAAACATGAACGGCAAAATAGCGGTTCGAATATCGTAAGTAAAACCTTGGATACCAGTACGAATTGGATCTGATTTCGCAATTGCTGCTGCTGCAAAAGCCGCAAGGCCTACAGGTGGGGTATCGTCGGCCAAAATACCAAAGTAGAAAACGAACAAGTGCACCGCTATCAACGGAATAATTAAGCCATGCGCTGCGCCGAGCGTAACAATAACCGGCGCCATTAGCGTAGAGACCACGATGTAGTTCGCCGTTGTTGGCAGACCCATCCCCAGAACCAAGCTAATGATGGCGGTAAAGAGCAGCATAAGAATGATGCTGCCACCAGAGATAAACTCGACGAAGTCGGTCATCACTAGGCCGATACCCGTTAGTGTAACAACACCAACAACGGTGCCCGCTGCCGCGGTTGCAACGCCGATACCAATCATATTGCGCGCACCAGAAACTAAGCTCTCGGCAAGATCGACAAAGCCATCTTTGGTTTGCTGAAGCATGTCACCTTGCTTTGACAGCAGTGCAATCAACGGACGTTGAGTCAGCAAAATGAAAATCATGAACACCGTTGCCCAGAATGCCGAAAGGCCAGGTGAGAAACGTTCGACAGTCAAACACCAAACCAATACGACGATAGGGAGTAGGTAGTGCAAGCCTGACTTAACGGTTGGGCCAGGATCAGGTACTTCTGTTAATTCTGCATCAATCTCAATTGCGCCATCTTGCACGTGATTTGCTGAGACTTTCACCAACCCAACGTACGCGATTAATAGTGCGACGGTAACAATTGGTGTCGCGGCATCACCAAAGACGTCCTTTGTCCAACCCACTCCGTAGTAAACCAATGCGCTGATCACACACAATCCTAAGATTGTGCCAGTAAAGGACAGCAGACTTTGTACTAGTGTTGGGTTGTGGCGACGAGGAAGGCCTGTCATGCCTGCTTTACATGCTTCAAGGTGAACAATGTAAATTAAAGCAATATAAGAGATTAGCGCTGGAAGTAGGGCAGCTTTAATCACCTCAACGTAGGAGATACCGACGTATTCCACCATCAAAAATGCGGCTGCACCCATGATTGGCGGTGTTAACTGACCATTGGTTGAAGCCGCTACCTCTACCGCACCCGCTTTTGTGCCGGGAAAGCCAACACGCTTCATCAGTGGAATGGTAAAGGTGCCAGTTGTTACTACGTTTGCGATTGAAGAACCAGAAACCAGACCAGATAAACCTGATGCAACAACGGCCGCTTTAGCTGGACCACCTTTCATATGGCCAAGCAACGAGAAGGCAACTTTAATGAAGTAAGCACCAGCACCAGCGCGTTCCAGCATTGCTCCAAACAATACAAACAAGAAGACAAAAGAGGTAGAAACACCTAGCGCAACCCCAAATACGCCTTCTGTTGTTAGCCACAAGTGAGACATGGCCTTGTTCAAGCTTGCCCCTTTGTGCGCGATAACGTCAGGCATGTAAGGGCCTGCAAAGGTGTAAGTAAGGAAAACAGCAGCCACGACCATTAATGGTGGACCAAGAGCTCGGCGTGTTGCTTCTAAAAGGAGGATCATACCGATAACAGCAACAACGATATCAACCGTTGTCGGTGCGCCTGAGCGTCCTGCTAGCTCGGTATAAAAAAGGTATATATAGGCTGCTGAAAAGCTGCCAGCCAACGCGAGTATCCAATCAACAAGAGGGATATGATCGCGAGGAGAATTCTTCATCGCTGGATAAGCAGTGAAAGCCAAAAAGATCGCGAAAGTAAGGTGGATAGATCGCGCTTCCGTGTCGTTCAGTACGCCAAAATTGAAAATAAATGGTAACGGGGATGCGTACCATAATTGAAATAGTGACCAACACAGAGGAACAAACCAAAGGATTCGTCCTTGCATTCCCGAAGGGCTACGTGCACCTGTGTCTGCCTGAGCCACCATTTCTTGCACATCTTGTGACGGAGCTTGATTCGTCGCCATGTACTTTTTCCTTATTATTGATGGTCCTGTCTGATTTTTATCGAGAACCACACTTCGCCTCTATCAGTGTAGTGAATGGAGCGAAGTTTGCTTTCGAGTATTTTGCTGCCTGAACTCAAAGTGTTGATTGTTGGATACTCTGTTAGGCGGCGTTTAAGTTTTCTTGGGTATGAGCTCGCAGTTATCAGAAGAAAACTGGCGAATGAAGCATACAGTTAGAACGTGCTACAACCTGTATGCTCAAACAGGCAGAAAATATTCTTTCCTGCCTGTATGTAGAGTCTGAGGAAATTACTTAATTAGACCCATTTCTTTGTAGTATTTTTCTGCACCTGGGTGAAGAGGAATAGAAAGACCAGCTTTCACCATGTCTTCTTTCTTCAAGTTTGCGAATGCAGGGTGTAGACGTTTGAAGGTATCAAAGTTTTCAAACACAGCTTTTGCTACGTTGTAAGCGACATCGTCTGAAACATCAGAGGTCGTTACCATTGTTGCTGCAACACCAAAGCTGTTTACGTCTTTGTCTGTACCGCGGTACATACCAGCCGGTACTGAGCTAAAGGCGTAGTATGGGTTGTCGGCAACAATTTTATCGATTTTAGGGCCTGTTGCTGAAACTAGCTTCGCATCACATGATGTGGTTGCTTCTTTGATTGAACCGTTCGGGTGGCCGACCATGTAAATGAAGGCGTCAATTTTGTTATCACAAAGTGCCTGAGAGCGTTCAGAGCCTTTTAGCTCAGACGCCAATTTGAAGCTGTCGTTTGTCCACCCCATCGCTTCCATGACAACGCCCATCGTTGCACGGTCACCAGAGCCTGGGTTACCGATGTTTACACGCTTACCTTTCAGGTCTTCAACGTTTTCAATACCTGAATCTGCACGCGCAATGATGTTGAAAGGTTCTGTATGAAGAGAGAACATTGCGCGTAGCTTCTTGTACGGGCCTTGTTCTTCAAACTTGCTCGTACCGTTGTAGCCGTGGTACTGCCAATCCGATTGCACGATACCAAAATCTAATTCGCCTGCACGGATAGTGTTAACGTTGTAAATTGAGCCACCAGTCGATTCTACTGAACAACGGATGTTGTGGTCTTTACGACCTTTATTTACCAACTTACAGATAGCACCACCAGTTGGGTAGTAAACACCTGTCACAGAGCCAGTACCGATGGTAATAAACTCTTGAGCGTTAACTGCGCTTGCGCCCATTACGGCTGCAGCGATAGCGCCTACTTTGAGAAGTTTGTTAAATGCCATGAATTTCCCTTCCTTATATTCATTATTTACCCGGAAATAACCATAAATCACTTCTGGAGTTTCCTATTTGGAAACGGCACCTTTTTCAATCCAATCGTTTGAAAAAGCGAGCGAATCATAACAAAAAATTGGCAGAAAATTATCCAATTGTTAAATGTTATAGTTGATAAGTCTGAATTTTGTATCAGGGGATAGGATTCAATTTGTGATTTAATTCTTTTTATAACAATTACTTAATTAACGTTTAGTGACTGAAATGAAAAAGATCAATTGCGTGATGTTAATCACAAAATGGGTGGTTGAATAATGAGCGGAGTAAGCAAAAAATTTACATAAATTATGGGCTACAAAATGAGACTTCTTTTATAACCCACAATGAGTTAGCTGATTGAAGCTTTATAGAACTTAACCAGTATATTCGAACAGCTCGCACACTGATTTGAAGAGTTGCTCAGTCGTAATTGCCATGGTTGGCGTAATGAAAATGGTATCGTCACCCGCGACAACGCCAAGAATACCTTCGGATTTACCGAGTGAATCAAGCAAGCGAGCAATCAACTGTGCTGCACCTGGGCCGGTGTGAATTACCACTAACGCTGCATTACGATCGATGTCTAGTACCAGTTCACGCAGAGAGCTGCTGACTGTTGGGACACCTAGCTCAGCAGGAAGACAGTAAACCATTTCCATTTTTGCATTGCGCGTACGGACGGCGCCAAATTTAGTCAGCATACGTGAGACTTTAGATTGGTTGATACTCTCAAACCCTTGCTGTTTGAGTGCGTCAACAATCTCGCCCTGTGAGCCAAAGCTTTCTTCTTTTAACAGGGCTTTAAAGGCGCGAACTAAGTTGTCTTGTTTTTCTGAATTGCGCATAGTCATTACAAATCTCTTATTACGGGTCAGCAATTTTGCATATTCTCGCATATATATTCAGGCAGTGCCAAAGAGTCCCAGGATTATGTTAGATGCGTCACTGTAAACTATGAACCACATAGAATTCTTTAGCGCGCTGAAGTAGGGCTGTATCTGTTTTCTTGAATTCCTTGTCATTTCAACAGAATAAAAGAATAATCCAAGCCCCATTTGTAGCACGGTAACAGCGAGTTGCGCGAGGTCGCAAAGCTAGCGTTAATTGATTGTAATCAAGTTGTGATTCCGATAGCTTTATTTAAGTTGGTTACAAACTACCCTACGAATACGTTTATAAGAGAAATACTCTCAAGGAGAACTACATGAAAGTAGCCGTTATTGGTGCCGCTGGTGGCATCGGTCAAGCCCTGGCCCTTCTACTTAAGAACCGTCTTCCTGCTGGTTCTGATCTAGCCCTATATGATATTGCTCCAGTAACTCCTGGTGTGGCCGCTGATCTTAGCCACATCCCTACGCCAGTTTCTATCAAAGGTTACGCTGGTGAAGATCCTACTCCAGCACTAGAAGGCGCGGATGTTGTGCTAATTTCTGCTGGTGTTGCGCGTAAGCCAGGTATGGATCGTGCGGATCTATTTAATGTAAACGCTGGTATCGTTAAATCGCTAGCGGAGAAGATTGCGGTTGTTTGTCCGAAAGCTTGTGTTGGTATCATCACAAACCCTGTAAATACAACAGTGCCAATTGCTGCTGAAGTTCTTAAAAAAGCGGGTGTTTATGATAAGCGTCGTCTATTTGGTGTAACAACGTTGGATGTTATCCGTTCAGAAACGTTTGTTGCTGAGCTAAAAGACAAAGATCCAGGTGACGTTCGCGTGCCAGTAATTGGTGGTCACTCTGGCGTAACGATCTTACCTCTACTGTCTCAAGTAGAAGGTGTTGAGTTTACAGCTGAAGAAGTAGAAGCATTAACGAAACGTATTCAAAATGCAGGTACTGAAGTTGTAGAAGCGAAAGCGGGTGGTGGTAGTGCAACACTATCAATGGGCCAAGCTGCATGTCGCTTTGGTCTGTCTCTGGTTCGTGCTCTTCAAGGTGAAGAAGGCGTAGTTGAGTGCGCTTACGTTGAAGGCGACGGCGAACACGCGACGTACTTCGCGCAACCTGTGAAACTGGGTAAAGAAGGCGTTGAAGAAGTACTAAGCTACGGCAAACTCAGCGATTACGAAAAGTCTGCATTAGACGGTATGCTAGAAACACTAAATGGCGACATCAACATTGGTGTTGAATTCGCAAAGTAATCTAGAAAGCCTATATAAGAAGAAAGCCGATCATTTTGATCGGCTTTTTTGATCCTTGATTTCTCAACTTCGTAAAAATGGTCGAATAAAACCACGTAGTGAAGGAGAAGATGATGGAAGCGAGTCGAATCCGTAAAGGCATGGTTGTTGAGTGCCAACAAGGCGTCGGTACGATATTAGTGGTCGACCATGAAGCAGAGACGGTATTGTTGTCCAAACAAGGGACTGAACAGCAGCTCGCTGTTAGCTTTGATGAAATAGAAGATGATCCACAACTGCATGGCGGTAGTGACAGATATTACTAGCGTCTCGGGCGTCGTCATTAGGTATCAAACGTAAAAAAGGAAGAGCATGCTCTTCCTTTTAGCTATAAGCCTTGCGTTATGGGTAGCTATTGATTACTTCGTGCGTTGTACAGCGACATGAGCCAGAGTAACAAGCGCTTGTTTGTATTCAGACTCTGGCAACACTGATAGTTCTGCGATTGCTTTGTCTGCTTCTTCTAGAGCTTTTTGCGTTGTGTATTCCAGAGAGCCTGCTTCTTTCATGACCGCAAGAATTTCTTCTAAGCGATCCATGCCATTCGCTTTCTCAATCGCTTCACGAATCATGATGGCGTTTTCTGGTGTGGTATTACGCATAGCATGGAGTAGAGGTAAAGTTGGCTTGCCTTCGGCCAAGTCATCACCCACATTTTTACCCATGTCTTCGCCATCAGAAGTGTAATCCATGACGTCATCAATGAGCTGAAACGCAGTGCCTAGATACTTACCGTAATTTTGCATTGCAATTTCCACATGCTCAGGAGCGTCATTTAAGATCGCACCGATTTGAGTTGCGGATTCAAATAAGCGCGCAGTCTTAGAGTAGATGACTTGCATGTAGCTTTCTTCTGTCGTGTCAGGGTCGTTACAGTTCATCAACTGCTGTACTTCACCTTCGGCGATCACGTTTACGGCATTGCTCATTAGTTTAAGGATCTTCATGGATCCTAGTTCCGTCATCATCTGAAATGAGCGTGTATAGATAAAGTCCCCAACTAATACGCTAGCCGCATTGCCAAATGCTGCATTCGCAGTGGCTTTACCACGGCGCATGTCTGATTCATCTACCACGTCATCATGCAGCAAAGTCGCTGTATGGATGAACTCAATAAACGCAGCTGCCATTGTATGACCATTGCCTTGGTAACCAAGTGCACGGGCTGACAGTATCGCTAAAAGCGGTCTTAGACGTTTGCCTCCACCACTCACGATATAAAAACCGAGCTGGTTGATTAAAGAGACATCAGAATTAAGTTGGGCTTGAATTGTTTCATTCACTTTTGCCATGTCATCGGCAGTAAGCGCTTGGATAGTTTTAAAATCCATCGTATATCCGGCTGAAGTTAGACCCTGCAAGGCTTATTCGATTTATATAATTGTCGAATAATACACTAAAAAACGTTGATTAATACATTACTAAAGGGCATGATTGCCGCACTTTTCTTTGGCGATTAGCTTTTCGCCAATTTTTTCAAAATATGGCTTGTCATAGGAGCATCTATTCTGTAGAATCTGCGCCCTATTGATGATTAGTTTAGCGCACACCCTCAAGAAAGGCTGTGCGGAAAAAGCGGAGTAAAATATGTACGCTGTTTTCCAATCTGGTGGTAAACAACACCGTGTAAGCGAAGGTCAAACTCTTCGTTTAGAGAAATTAGACGTTGAAACTGGTGCAACTGTAGAATTTGATAAAGTTCTTCTTGTTGCTAACGGCGAAGACATCAAAGTTGGTGCTCCTCTTGTAGAGGGCGGCAAAATTGTTGCTGAAGTTGTACAACACGGTCGTGGCGATAAAGTTAAAATCGTTAAGTTCCGTCGTCGTAAGCACTCTCGTAAGCAACAGGGTCACCGTCAGTGGTTCACTGAAGTGAAGATCACTGGTATCAACGCTTAATCTATTAGGAGAGTTTAACAATGGCACACAAAAAAGCTGGTGGTTCTACTCGTAACGGCCGCGATTCAGAAAGCAAACGTCTAGGTGTTAAGCGTTTCGGTGGTGAATCTGTACTTGCAGGTAACATCATCGTTCGTCAACGTGGTACTAAGTTCCACGCTGGTAACAACGTAGGTATCGGTAAAGACCACACTCTATTCGCTCTTACTGAAGGTAAAGTGAAGTTCGAAGTGAAAGGTCCTAAGAACCGTAAGTTTGTAAGCATCGAAGCTGAGTAATTAGGTTTTTAACCAAATTACTTAATAGCTTTAAGCTGAATTCAAAAGCCCTGCCGAATCGGCGGGGTTTTTTATTTGTTGCAGTCGACATATCGAAGTTTCTCGCTAAGATCCTAAGCGATTTGAATCTGGGAGCTTAGATCTGTCATCTGCTAAAATTGTCGGATGACATAGTAAGATTTAATCCACGCACGAAGTAGTCGGAGTAAAAGATGAAGTTCGTAGATGAAGCGGTAGTAAAAGTTCAGGCTGGTGATGGCGGTAGTGGCGTTGTCAGTTTCTGGCGTGAAAAATTCATCACTAAAGGTGGCCCTGATGGCGGTGATGGCGGTGACGGTGGTGATGTTTATATCCAAGCCGATGAAAACCTAAATACCCTGATTGATTACCGTTTCCAGCGCTTCTACGAAGCTGAGCGTGGTGAAAACGGTCGCGGTGGTAACTGTACAGGTAAGCGTGGTAAAGACATCGTTCTTCGTGTACCTGTGGGTACGCGCGCTGTGGATATCCACACAAATGAAATCGTGGCGGAAGTTGCTGAACACGGTAAGAAAGTGATGATCGCAAAAGGCGGTTGGCACGGTCTAGGTAACACGCGTTTCAAATCTTCAGTAAACCGCGCGCCTCGTCAGAGAACATTGGGTACAAAAGGTGAAGTACGCGAAATTCGCCTTGAGCTATTGCTTCTTGCTGATGTGGGTATGCTTGGTCTACCTAATGCTGGTAAATCAACCTTTATCCGCGCAGTATCAGCAGCAAAACCGAAAGTCGCTGATTACCCATTCACGACTTTGATCCCAAGCTTGGGTGTCGTAAGTGTCGTACCAGAGAAAAGTTTTGTTGTTGCAGACATCCCTGGTTTGATCGAGGGTGCAGCAGATGGCGCTGGCCTTGGTATTCGATTCTTGAAGCACTTAGAGCGTTGTCGAGTGTTGCTGCACATGATCGATATTATGCCAATTGATCAGTCCGATCCGGTGCAAAATGCATTGACGATCATTGATGAACTAGAACAATACAGCGAAAAACTGGCAAGTAAGCCGCGCTGGTTAGTGTTCAACAAAGTTGATCTAATGCCTGAAGAAGAAGCGAATGAGAAGATCCAAGAAATCTTAGACGCACTAGGTTGGGAAGACGAGTACTTTAAGATCTCGGCGATCAATCGTAACGGTACTAAAGAGCTTTGTTACAAACTGGCTGACTTTATGGATAACCTACCTCGCGAAGAGGAAGAAGTGGCTGAAGAAGATAAAGTTAACTTCATGTGGGATGATTACCATAAAGATGCGATGGCGGGTAAAGACGTTATCACTGAAGATGACGACGACGATTGGGATGACTGGGACGATGAAGAAGATGACGGTCACGTTGTCTACGTTCGTGACTAATCAGAACGGTCAAACAATGCCTGTTTGCCTATAATTCATTAAGCCGCAATTATTTATTGCGGCTTTTTTTGTATCTAAATCATATTTAGGTGATGTGATTTACGGCACAATAACCGATACGTCGTGTTTTTTGAGGGTTAGTTTGGCCCTCGCGCGTATGAATGAGTAACACCCTAAAAGGAATTAGACTTATTTATGACTCTAGAAACCATACCGCCTAGAGAGTTGGCGGTATCTACTCAACGATCGATTTCTCGTCTTGTCGCCCAAGCCGGACAAATGCTACTTGCTCATGGTGCTGAAAGTACTCTTGTGAGCGATATTATGCGTCGTATTGGCCTTGCTTGTGGGGTGAATGAAGTTGCGGTAGCACTATCAGCTAATGCATTGGTTGTGACGACGGTAATGGATGGACACTGCATCACCACCACCCGAAGCTGCGCTGATCGTGGCATCAATATGCGCGTTATTACGCAAATTCAACGAATCTGTATCATGATGGAACGTGGTTTGCTCGATTCAACCATGGCGCAGAAAAAGCTGAACGCTATCAGTCCAGAGCGTTATAACCGCTGGTTGGTGGTGTTTATGATTGGCTTGTCTTGTGCGGCATTCAGTCATCTAGCTGGTGGTGATTGGGGAGTATTCATCATGACCTTTTTAGCTTCAGCTGGTGGCATGATCGTTCGCCAAGAAATTGGTCATCGTCATTTCAACCCTCTATTGAACTTTGCTGCGACCGCTTTTGTGACTACCTTAATTTCAGCACAGGCGGAAATTTACCAAATCGGTAATCTACCTACCGTAGCAATGGCATCGTCGGTATTAATGCTTGTACCTGGTTTCCCACTCATTAACTCTGTCGCAGATATGTTGAAAGGCCACATTAATATGGGCATTGCTCGATTTGTGATGGCTAGTTTACTAACGTTGGCGACATGTTTGGGGATCGTTGCTGCGATGAGTGTAACTGGAATTTGGGGGTGGGCTATCTAATGAGTTTATTTGATTTGATGTTTGGCCTTTTGAATGACATGTTTTTTGCGGCGATTCCCGCCGTAGGATTTGCATTGGTTTTTAACGTGCCACAAAGAGCCTTAGTGTATTGCGCTGTTGGTGGCGCGATTGGTCATGGTAGCCGCTACTTGATGATGCAGTTTGGCATTCCTATTGAGTGGGCAACCTTTTTTGCCGCGACGTTAGTTGGGATGATTGGTGTGTACTGGTCTCACCGTTTTCTCGCGCATCCAAAAGTGTTTACTGTGGCTGCTTTGATCCCGATGGTGCCGGGTGTGTTTGCGTACAAAGCAATGATCGCTATGGTAGAGATCAATCATGTTGGCTACTCACCCGAGCTTGTCGCAACCTGTATGGAAAACTTTCTTAAGGCCATGTTTATTATTGCAGGTTTAGCTGTTGGTCTTGCGGTTCCAGGGCTGTTATTCTATCGCCGCAGACCAATTGTATAAGGACCTAACATGATCATTAGTATGATTGCCGCGATGGCCGACAATCGCATCATTGGCAAAGACAATCAAATGCCTTGGCATCTTCCCGCCGATTTCGCTTGGTTTAAGCGTTGTACCATGGGAAAACCGGTTGTGATGGGACGCAAAACCTATGAGTCTATTGGTCGCCCTTTACCAGGTCGCTTGAATATTGTTATTAGCCGTGATGAGACACTAAAGATCGAAGGTGTCACTACCGTAACATCGATTGAGCAGGCTCTGGAAGTCGCAGGTGATGTGGAAGAAGTGATGATCATTGGTGGTGGTGCGATTTACACCACTTGTCTGCCTATGGCCAATAAACTGTATGTAACACACATTGAAGCCGCGATTGATGGTGATACTCAGTTCCCAGATTGGGGAGACGAGTTTAAGGAAACTTACTCAGAAATGTATCAAGCCGATGAGAAGAACGCCTACAACATGCGCTTTACTGTGTTAGAAAAGTAATTCGAGATTAACACCGCGTAGTTAATACGGTAATGCCGCTCGTATAACAGCGAGCGGCCATCCCAACCTACCGTCATCCTTAAAAGCGACGAAAGAGCGAGATTCAGGAGCCTCTATACGAGTACTTTGTTGTCAAAGGTATTTCTATCTATTCGCAGCGCGAGGATATTAGATTTCTAGTCTCGTTAAGGCTCGTTGGAATGACCCTACAGGAGGTGTTAAGTGACAGGTATTCCTCCTACTATGGATTATCGACTGTTATTCAGTGTTTAACTTAACGCATCCTGAGTAAAAATTTTCTTATCTTCCCAACGGATCATGGTTAGGCTTCCGCCCCAAACACAGCCAGTATCTAGCCCGATGACTTCGTTGTTCATATAACCTTGCAGTGCAGCCCAGTGCCCAAAGAGCACCGCTTTGTTTAAGTGGATACGTTTAGGCACATCAAACCATGGAATAAGTTCGTTACCAGAAACTTGTTGCGGTGGCAATTTACAATCCATATCCAAACGACCATCAGGGAAACAAAAGCGCATCCGCGTAAAAGCATTGATAATATAGCGGTATCGGTCCAAACCCTGTAGAGAGTCATCCCAGGAATCCGGTTGATTGCTGTACATGTTTTTTAATAGCCAAGGCAGCTCTTCACTTTGGATGATGCGCTCAACTTCACGGGCACACTTTCTCGCTGTTTTTAGATTCCACTGCGGTGATATGCCAGCGTGACACATCACGAACTCGTCATGCTCGGCCAATAGAGGTTGCTGAGCTAGCCATGTCAGTAATTCCTCTTTGTCGGGGGCCGTGAAAATAGGTGCGGTTTTATCTTTGTCTTTGACCTTTTTTATCCCGTGAGCCACAGCGAGAAGATGGAGGTCGTGATTACCAAGCACCACGATTGCGCTTGCGCCAAGTGACTTCACAAAGCGTAACGTTTCTAGTGATTTAGGCCCTCTGGCGACCAAATCACCAGCAAGCCAAAGTTGGTCTTTTTTCGCAGAGAAAGATACTTTTTCTAGTAGTCGCTGCAATTCATCAAAACAGCCTTGGATGTCACCAACAATATAGGTAGCCACTGAATCTCCAATTTACTAATTTAAAACATTTGGAACAGCCAAGCGAAATGGTTCGATTTCGGTGATGAACTCTTGCCCTTTCTCATCCAGCATTTTGTAGTGTCCTTGCATAACGCCGACAGGGGTTTCTAACGCGGTTCCGCTACTGTACGTGTATTCATCATTGCTTGGAATAAAGGGCTGCTGGCCTACCACTCCGTCACCTTCAACCGTCATTTGCTTGCCATTCGAGTCTGTGATTAGCCAGCGGCGGCTCACTAACTGTACGGTTTGCTGGCTAAGGTTTTTGATGGTGATGATATAAGCGAAAACGTAGCGTTGTAGCTCTGGGTTGGACTGTTCTTCGATGTATTTGGTGTGAACTTGAATTTTGATGCAAGGTTGAATGACGTCCATGTGCACTCCTCAGAAACGTAATATCCCAATAATAATAAGCCAAACCTACAAGGGTTTGGCTCATTGTTTGAGTTCTTAGTGCTGCGGGTTATCCGCAAGCCAGTTCGCCATTGCGACGAATTGTTCTAGCGTCAGGTTCTCTGGACGCATGCTTGGATTAACACCTAGCTCTTCTAGTACTTCTGTGCTTAACAACGATTTGTAGCAGTTACGAACGGTTTTACGACGTTGGTTAAAGCCTTCACGACAAACGCGATCGAGCAAACGCAGATCTTTCGCCGGGCATGGCAGCTCTTCGTAAGGCACTAAACGAACAACGGCAGAATCCACTTTCGGTGGTGGAACGAATGCCGTTGGCGGTACTTCCAGTACCGGTACCACTTTACAGTAGTACTGAGCCATTACCGTTAAACGGCCGTAAGCTTTGCTGCCAGGGCCGGCGGCTAAGCGGTTTACCACTTCTTTTTGCAGCATAAAGTGCATGTCTTGAATGTCTTTATGGAACTCAAAAAGGTGGAACATCAATGGTGTAGAGATGTTGTATGGCAAGTTACCAAAAATGCGCAGCTTGTTGTTTGGCTTCACTAGTTGAGTGAAGTCAAAACGCATAGCGTCACCCTCATGGATGATCAACTTATCTGCCAGTTCAGGGTGAGTACGTAGGCGTTCCGCCAGATCGCGGTCTAATTCGATAACTGTGAACTTATCTACTTCACGACCTACCGGCTCAGTGATTGCACCAAGACCAGGACCGATTTCAACCAGGTTTTGACCTGGTTTTGGGTTAATCGCTGATACGATTCCATCAATAATGTATGGATCGTTCAGGAAGTTTTGACCAAAACGTTTACGCGCTTTGTGTCCTAAATGGACATCATTTCTCATTGTTTCTTCTCTACCAAATCTATCGCATGCGTGAGCGCTGTTCGGAAACTCCCTGTATCCGCTTGACCTGTCCCTGCCAGATCTAATGCAGTACCGTGGTCCACCGATGTTCTAATAAAAGGTAGACCAAGAGTAATGTTTACTGAACGACCAAAGCCTTTGTATTTTAATACTGGCAACACTTGATCATGGTACATGCCTAAAACAGCATCAGCATCATTTAAATATTTTTCATTGAAAATGGTATCAGCCGGCAGAGGGCCGATCAGGTTGATACCTTTTTCTTGTCGAATTTTTTCCAGTGTCGGAGTGATGGTTTCGATCTCTTCACGACCTAAGCAGCCATCTTCGCCAGCATGAGGGTTAAGCCCGCAAACGTAGATGTTTGGTTGTGCGATAGCAAACTTTTCTACAAGGTCTTTATGAAGAATATCGATGATTTTTTCTAATCGCTCTTCGGTGACAGCTTTGGACACATAAGCTAAAGGAATATGTGTTGTAACCAGCGCCACGCGTAGTCCTTCCGTTGCTAGCATCATTACGACTAGCGGCGTTTGTGACTTCTCGGCGAAAAATTCAGTATGACCACTGAATGCAACACCTGCGCGATTAATCACCCCCTTATGAACAGGGCCGGTGACAATAGCATCAAATTCATCATTCATACAGCCTAAAGCCGCTCTTTCTAGCGTTTTTAGTACATAGTGGCCATTCGCTTCATTGAGCTCGCCTGCGACCGCAGGTTCTGATATTTGGATATGGTCAACGATAAGCGTGCCCGCTTTTTGTGCTTTAGGTGCTTCTTCTGGATTGTAATCAGACAGTTGGACTTCGATGCCAAGCTGCTTGGCTCGCTCCGTCAGCATATTCTTATCGGCACAGACGACAATTTGGTGCGCCCAATCTTCTTTCGATAGGGCAAGCACTAAGTCTGGGCCGATACCCGCAGGTTCCCCTGCGGTTACGACAATTCTACGAATTGTATTAGTTGTCATTGTTGTCATCCACGATTTCAACAAACGCACTTGCGCGTAGCTCTTGCATCCATGCGCCCGCTTCTTCATTAAATTTACGATTAAATAGAATACGGTAAGCTTTGTTCTTCATCGCTGAGTCAGTGCGGTCAACTTGGCGACGATCCAACACTTCAACGATATGCCAGCCGTGAACGGTTTTGAACGGTTCGCTGATTGAGCCAACTGGCAGAGTTTCTACTTGGTGCTTAAATTCTGGCACGTAAAGATCTGGTGTTTGATAACCTAGTTCACCGTCTTGTGCTGCCGAGCCAGGATCTTGACTGTATTGTGTTGCCAATTGAGCGAACGTTGCTTCACCGGCTTTGATGCGGCGTACAAATTCATTCAGTTGCTTCTTCGCCCCTTCGTCGCTCAGAATCACGGTTGGTTTAATCAAAATATGACGCGCATTTACTTCTGTTACCGCAACCGTTTCTAGGCCTTTTACATCCTCTATTTTTAGGATGTGGAAACCAACGCCACTACGGAAAGGACCAATAATGCTGCCTTTGTTTTGCATCTTGATCTGATCAGCAAAGATGGTTGGCATCTCTTCTTTACGCATCCAGCCCCAGTCACCACCTTGTAAAGCTTTAGGACCTTTTGAGTAGGTGTAGGCCATCTCCGTAAAGTCTGCACCTTCGTTTAGCTTTTTCGCGAGCGCTTTAGCTTCTGCTTCTACAGCTGACTTTTCTTTATCGTCAGAGAAGCGCAGTTGAATGTGTCCAATTTTGTATTGAACAGTCGCATTGGTTTCTTGTGATAGTTGCTCAGCAAGGCTATCGACCTCTGCTGGAAGGATATTAATACGGCGACGAACCAGTGCATTGCGAGCTTCTGATGCGGCGATTTCCTTACGAATTTGTTCGCGGAATTCTGGGTAACTTAAACCTTCACTTTCTACAGAAGCGGCGAGTTGTTCTACCGATTGCTCATTATTACGTGCGATCTCTGCAATCGCTTGGTTTAAACGGTTGTCGTCAATACGCACACCAATACGGTCTGCTTCTTGGCCTTGCAACGTATCAATGATAAGTTTTTCAACGACTTGTTCTTTTAACACGCTGGTGGAAGGTAAGCTCTTTCCACTTTGACGTGCGTTGGCTTGCAGCGTTTTCATCGCTGTTTCGATGTCGCTTTGTAGAACTACACCGTCGTTCACGATGACCGCAACCTTATCGATCTCTACTGGTGCTGCAACCGCTCCGCAAGAGAGTAGGGTCGTGAATAAGATTGATTTCCAAATTTTCATTTAAAATTCCGTCAGTATTTTTGAATAGGCGTCTTATTCATTTAAGACGCCTATTTTGATTAATTGTTCAGATAGAATGGGCGGCCGTACTTAATCGCGTTGTCAGAACCATCCAGTTCTTTGACAGCAGTGTCTTCACGCTGGTTGGTCGCAAAGCCTTGAATACCGAAGTTAACGCTGAAGTTATTTTCGTATTCAGGTGATGCCCCGGTGCTGCCGATAGCTTGGTCTTCCCAACCAAGCAATTGGTTTGAGTAAGTGACGCCAATGTACCAACAGTCAGATTGGTAACGTAGGCTCGCTAACCATTCTAGGTCCGCATTTTCATTGAGGTCGTAGTAGTATTGACCACTCGCAGACCAGTTCGGGTTGAACTCGTAGGCCGCTACAATACCTGCTTGAGAAATACCTTTACGAGTAATTGTGTCTAGGTTTTCGAGAATGATCGTATCTTCGATGTATTCACGCGTAACGTAGCGATAGTTACCCTGAATAAAGCCGCCGTTGAATTGGTATTCCAAGGTACTGTTTGCCAACTGCATGGAGCTCAAATCAATATCGTATTGAATTCCACCGTGATAGAACAAGTAATCGTTGTAGTTGAAATCAGCTTCAATTGCCCATGATGAGTAATTGGTTGTCTCATCCGGAAGATTTGGGCTGTTGCTCAGTTTGGTCTTTTTATCGAAGTAGTAAATCTGACCAAATGAAACGTTAAGACGCTCTTTATAGTCATCATCAAAGAAGCGAGTACTCGCACCGTAGCTTAACTGGTTCGCCGAGGCGATTTTATCAATGCCACTGTACTTACGACTGCGGAATAGCCCGTAGTAGTCGGTTTGTAGCAAGGTGGTATCGTAGTTGTAGATGTTGGTTTGATCTTCTTCAGGTACGTACAAGTACTGCAGCTGAGGCTCCAGTGTTTGTGTGTAGCCCTTGATCCAGCTTGTATCTCGCTCTAAGTAAAGTTGCGCATGCGTACGGAACTCAGGAATAACACGAGAAACTTCATCATCCAACTGGTTTTGCAAGTTTACATCTGTCAAACCCGTTAAGTCTTGAGAGTAATACGTAGAGAGCACACGCGCTTCTGTTGTCCACGTTGCCCATGAGTTTGAGAGTGGTAATGTAAGCCCTGGTTCAATGTGAACACGGGTCGCATTTGGTCGCGCAGCATCGCTGGTATCGAAGCGGCTGACTTGGCTCTTCACGTCAAAGTTAAGGTAATCTCCCCACAACGGCGTGTAGTAGTTCAAGTCTAACTGAGGAAGCAGGCGATAAGGGCGGTTCTCTTCTTTCAATAAGATTTGGAAGTCACGAACGGTTAACGAGGCATCCCAGAAGTCAGAACGATATTGTACTTGTCCTTCTTGGACCAGTTGACCATCTTCACGGTTACCAATGTCGGAGTCGAGATCGAGGAAGTAATCAATATCACTCACTTTTGAGTAATCGACTTTGACTATCCACTGTTTATTGATGATACCGTCGTGTTTAACTTGGTAGCCCCAACGAGACTCGTCCTGATATTTGCGATCACTATTGAGGTATTCGCCTTTGATTTCTCCATTTCCCCAACCATCTGTTAGGTAGCGGAAATCAGTATCGAGTTTTGTACCACGTTGCTGCATATAGAGCGTGGTGAGTGTCATGTCATATTGAGGCGCGATGTTCCAATAGAATGGCACCTCGACTTCCATACCATCACTAGAACCGTACGATAAAGAAGGGAAGAGGAAACCCGTTTTACGCGTATCTCCAATTGGCATGGTTAGATACGGCACATAGAAAACAGGCACATCTAACACTTCAAATCGAGGGTGGTGCAGCGTCGCTGTCTCTTCATCTTGGTCAACATCGATGCCTGACGCAACCAATCGCCATGAATTATCGCCTTGAGGGCACGATGTGATAGAGCCGTCTTCGAGTTCATAAACCGACTGACCTGTGCGAGCGATATAGGCTGCAGTGCCTCGGCCTTGTTGGCAAAGGAACTGATAATCGGTGTTCTCAAGTGAAAACGTATCTTGATTAATGTCGTTAGTAACACGATCAGATCGAGCTTTGACTTGGCCGTCATTGAAAGTCACGTTGCCTTCGGCAACCACGACGTTGTCTTGTTGGTGCAGCGTTACGCTATCTGCGGTAATTTTCTTCTGGCCTTGGGTGACTTGTACATTACCTGAGTACTGAGCTTTGTCACCATTGATGGCTTGCAGGGTGTCAGCTTCTACCACTACTGGGGTATTAAGAGCGTCCTCCTCGCCACTTGTATCGACCAAACATTGATCTGTGGCGGGCATTTCCTGCACACTATCATGGATATTCGCTTCAGCTTGAGTGGTGGGTACAAACAAGGCGGTGCTGATAGAGGCCGCTAAAAATGTGCGGGAGAAATGTTGCATTGAATTGAACTTTCCTGTGTCACTACTACTCGATGGCTATAGGGCTTGTTGTACCCTAGCGTAATAGCCAAATGAATCAACTATAGTCGCATTTATCCCAGCGTATTGATTCACTGTGGCATAATGACGACAAAATAGCTGCAAAGATAAGCAGGCGAAATGGCCTAGCCGAAATAAAACTAATTCCATTATCATAAAGGAAATCGTTGCATCCGGCACTATAAGACCGCCGTCGTCGATAAAAATTCATTGATAGAGAACACATAATGCATATTTTTGGCAAAATTCTGGGTGCCTTTTTTGGCTTGTTACTTGGCGGGCCGCTAGGTTTACTCTTTGGCTTATTTATTGGCCATCAATTCGATAAAGCACGTCGCTTGAGTCAAGCCGGGTTCTCTACTGGCGGCTTTGGAAAAGGGCCAAGTCAAGCTCAGCGCCAAGAAGAGTTTTTTAAAGCGGCGTTTGCGGTAATGGGACATGTGGCAAAAGCGAAAGGCCAAGTCACCAAAGAGGAAATCCAACTGGCTTCTGCCATGATGGACCGCATGAATTTGCATGGCGAACAGCGTCGCGCAGCGCAAGACGCGTTTCGTGAAGGTAAAGACAGCGACTTTCCGTTAGAAGATGTTCTTGTTCGTGTGAAAATTTCGACAGCTGGTCGCTTTGACTTGTTGCAATTTTTCTTAGAGCTGCAAATCTCGGCGGCCTTTGCAGATGGCTCGATTCATCCTAGTGAACGAAATGTGTTACACAAAATAGCACGTGGTTTGGGTTTCTCTTCTGAGCAGCTAGAGCGTCGCTTGCAAATGCAAGAAGCCGCATTCCGTTTCCAAAGCCAGGGTGGTTTTCATGGTCAGCATCAAGGCCAATCTTCTGGTGGTAGCTGGCAACAAGCTTCACAAGCGGATCAGTTGGCCGACGCGTACAAAATTCTGGATGTGTCTTCAGATGCCGACAGTAAAACCGTTAAGCGTGCTTATCGTAAACTGATGAACGAGCATCACCCGGACAAATTGATGGCTAAAGGTTTACCACCAGAGATGATGAACGTCGCGAAAGAGAAATCTCAAGAGATTCAAAACGCTTACGATCTGATTAAGAAAGTCAAAGGCTTCAAGTAGTCGGACGTTTTCTATCAAGTATTGGATTTAAAAAGGGCACTCAGTGCCCTTTTTTATGTCTTAGTTTTTGAGTTGCCGGTGTCTTTAGCTTTTGGCCTACCATGATCCTAACGCTAATTGACCTCAAATCTCTCCAGTTTAGTTGGCTTGATTCAAGTCCCAATCGTATTCGTATTTCACTTTACCAGAGAAATTTTTGTATTGCGGTGCGTACTTTGCGATGTGGTTGAAGACTTGTTTTTCTCCACCAAAGTCCGTTGCAAACCAATCATAAATAGAAGACAGCTGTGCCGTGTTACCTTGGATAGATACGCCTTTGCTGCTGTTAATAAATGTTTTGGCGGCACTATCCAGTAGAACTTGCGTGTTGTCAGCAGTGAATGCTTGAGACTGCAGATTAGGGCATCCCAAGCTGGCACAGTTAACCGCGTAATGTGTTCTCGGGTCATTCCAAATTGGACGTAAAATGCGATGTTCAATATCGTTTAAAGTTAGATCCTTCCCGTTGACTACGACCACATCGTCTCCCCAAGGACCAAAGCTAAATAAGCCACCTAGCTTGGTGATTGATTCGACTGGATAGTTATCCAAAATAAGATCTACCGTGATGGCGTTGTAAAGGTTTACCCAATAGGCATACTGCTCTGCTTGGCTGTATTGTAGAGGGTCTAGTTTTGCCAAACGCTGGATGTATTGTTTCAGCTTGGTTTTATCGACAGAGGAGACTTGGCTGTAACGAAACAAGGTATTCTCGCCTTGTTCAACTAAATAAGTATCGAGTAGTTGTTGCCATTCTTGATGAGAAATTTGGGTTTGGTTGGCTTGATTCGATTGTTTCCAATATGGCCATAAGTCGGATTTTGGAGCGGACAATGTCGAGAAAGAAACCAGAGCACACAACAGCAATAACAGACGCTTCATAGAGATACCTTTGAATGAGATATTGTTGATAGTGTAGACCAGTTTAGTGCTTGTTTTCTTTCAGTAATCAGTGGCCTTTATTCGCCGTCATTCTGAGGAGCATAAGCGATATCAGGAATCTAATACCCACAAACTCTTGAGTAAAGACAGTATGAATCTGCACAGTGCGCTCTGGCAGTAGATCCTGAATTACACTCCTTCGCCGCTGTTCAGGATGACGAATTTCAACAGAGGCGTTCGGTATTCTGTAAGCAAAGCGATATGAGAACGGTTACCCAAAACATTAAAAGGGCCGACAATTGCCAGCCCTTGATTTGTGTATTTACTAACGCGTCTTAACGTAAGAAGCTTGGAATATTTGCTTCGTACTCGGCAATCTTATCTTCGTGCTGAAGGGTTAGACCAATGTTGTCCAAACCGTTTAGCAAGCAATGACGACGGAACGAATCGATTTCAAAACCATATTCTTTGCCGTTGGCACGAACGACATTCGCTTCTAGGTCGACCTCGACTTCTGCACCTTCATTTGCCTCAACAAACTGGAAGATTTCATCCACTTCTTGTTCAGTCAAACGAACTGGCACCATTTGGTTGTTGATCGAGTTGCCGTAAAAAATATCGGCAAAGCTTGGTGCGATCATCGCTTTGATGCCGTAATCCGCTAGTGCCCACGGTGCGTGCTCACGAGATGAGCCACAGCCGAAGTTTTCACGAGCCAGCAAGATAGACGCGCCTTGGTAGCGAGGTGCGTTCATCACGAACTCTGGATTTGGCTGTTCGCCAGCATCGTCTAGGAAGCGCCAGTCATGGAATAGGTGCTTACCAAACCCTAGGCGGGAGACCTTTTGTAGGAACTGCTTTGGAATGATGGCATCAGTATCAACGTTCGCTGCATCTAGAGGAACAACTAAGCCTGTGTGTTGTTTAAAGCCTGACATTGGTTTGCTCCTTAGTCTAGTTCACGAATATCTACAAAGTGACCAGCAATTGCTGCTGCCGCTGCCATCGCAGGGCTCACTAGGTGGGTACGGCCATCACGACCTTGGCGGCCTTCAAAGTTACGGTTTGAAGTAGACGCACAACGTTCATGTGGACCCAAACGGTCATTGTTCATTGCTAGACACATCGAGCAACCTGGTAGGCGCCACTCAAAGCCCGCTTCTTTAAAGATAACGTCCAAGCCTTCCGCTTCTGCTTGCGCTTTTACTTGCTCAGAGCCAGGAACGATTAGCGCTTGAACGTGAGGCGCGACTTTGCGACCTTTCGCTACTTCAGCGGCTGCGCGCATGTCTTCGATACGTGAGTTAGTACAAGAACCAACGAAGACTTTATCAACGTTGTAATCAGACAATGACTTGCCTGCCTCTAGGCCCATGTAAGCCAATGCTTTTTCTGCCGATGCTTTTTCTACTGGGTCGGCAAAGCTTTCTGGTGCTGGGATCGGTTGATCTACTGCGATCACTTGGCCTGGGTTAGTACCCCAAGTGACTTGTGGTCTGATATCCGCTGCGTTTAGTGTCACGACTGCATCAAACTGAGCATCATCGTCCGTTTTTAATGTTTTCCAGTATTCTACTGCTGCATCAAAGTCGGCACCTTGGGGTGAGAATTTACGGCCTTTGATGTATTCGAACGTGGTTTCATCTGGTGCAATCAAACCGGCTTTCGCACCTAGCTCAATTGCCATATTACATACGGTCATGCGGCCTTCCATTGAAAGGTCGGTGATCGCCTCACCACAGAATTCAACCACGTAGCCTGTACCGCCAGCAGCTGTGGTTTCACCGATGATCGCTAGCACGACATCTTTAGCCGTGATGCCCGGAGCCACTTTGCCTTTTACTTCGATCTTCATCGTTTTAGCGCGCGCTTGTTTTAGCGTTTGAGTTGCTAATACGTGCTCAACTTCAGATGTTCCAATACCAAAAGCTAGCGAGCCGAACGCACCGTGTGTAGCAGTGTGCGAGTCACCACAAACAATGGTCATGCCCGGTAGGGTAATACCAAGCTCTGGGCCCATAACGTGCACAATACCTTGATATTTATGGTTAATGTCGTAAAGCGTAACACCAAACTCTTCACAGTTTTTCGATAGCGTTTCCATCTGGATACGAGCCATCTCACCGGATGCGTTGATGTCTTTGGTGGTTGTTGAAACGTTGTGGTCCATGGTGGCAAAAGTTTTGCTGACCTGACGCACCTTACGACCTTTTTCACGCAAGCCGTCAAATGCTTGCGGAGACGTCACTTCATGTACCAAGTGACGGTCGATGTACAAGATTGGGTTTTCCCCTTCTGCTGCGACGGCAACGTGTGCGTCGTAGACTTTTTCGTATAGTGTTTTGCCCATTGTTTGCTTCCTTTCCTCGTTATCCTTGTTGCTTTGTTTTAGCACCAATGACTTAGAGGTAAGTCATTGGTGGATAGAGGATTTAGTATTTATTATGAATCTGTTCTGTATTACGAGTTTAAGATGTACTCAGCGATCTTATCGCCCATCTCAGATGTTGTAAGCGCAGGGTTGTCACCAGCAAGATCGCCCGTTAGCTCCCCAGCTGAAAGTGCTTTTGATACTGCGGCTTCAATGTCTTGCGCCGCAGTTTCTTCACCTAGGCTGTAACGCAGCATCAGTGCTGCTGATAGGATTTGCGCCACAGGGTTAGCAATATTCTTACCTGCGATATCGGGTGCACTGCCACCTGCTGGCTCGTACAGACCAAATTTACTTTCGTTTAGGCTTGCTGAAGGTAGCATACCCATTGAGCCAGTGATCATTGCACACTCATCAGAAATGATGTCGCCGAAGATGTTTGAACAAAGCATCACGTCAAACTGAGCTGGGTCTTTAATCAACTGCATTGTTGCGTTATCAATGTACATGTGTGACAGCTCGACATCTGGGTAATCTTTTGCGATTTCTTCTACCACTTCACGCCATAGGATTGAGCTTTGCAGAACGTTCGCTTTATCGATTGAACACACCTTCTTACGGCGTAGACGTGCAGATTCAAAAGCGATTTTTGCAATACGTTCGATCTCAAAGCGGTGGTACACCTCAGTATCAAATGCTTTTTCTGTTGCGCCTTCACCTTCACGACCTTTCGGTTGGCCGAAGTAGATACCACCCGTCAGTTCACGGACTACCACGATGTCAAAGCCGCGACCCGAGATGTCTGCACGTAGCGGTGAGAAAGCTTCAAGACCTGAGTGAATTTGCGCTGGACGTAAGTTACAGAACAGTTGGAAGTGTTTTCGTAGTGGAAGTAGGGCACCGCGTTCAGGTTGGTCGTTTGGTGGTAAGTGCTCCCACTTAGGGCCGCCAACCGAGCCGAATAGGACTGCATCAGACTCTTCACATGCTTTTATTGTGCTCTCTGGAAGTGGGCAACCGTGATTGTCGATCGCGATACCACCGACATCATGCTCGTCACGCTCAAACGCAATACCATGTTTCTTTTCGATTGCATCCAATACTTTATGTGCCTGCGCCATTACTTCCGGGCCAATGCCGTCACCGGGTAGGACGGCAATTTTGTACGATTTGTCTGTCATGTTAATCCTTTAAGTTTTCTAATTTTGAGCTTAATTATTTCAACGAGCGTGTTCTTTCCTGAGCCGTGTAGCCCGGTTGTTATTACACAGTCGCAATCTTTTTCTGCTTCATTTCTTCGATTTTATCTGCACGATGAATGCTGTTAATAACGTGCAATAATGCTTGGCCGGAAGCCTCAACGATGTCGGTGGAAACACCCGTACCGTGGTATTTGCGACCTTTGTAGTTGGCAATGATGTCTGCTTGACCCAAACCATCTTCACCTTCACCTTTCGCGGTTAGGTCGAATTTATCCAGAACGATGTCGTAGCCTGTCACGCGGTAGATACATTGGTATAGCGCATCAACTGGGCCATTACCGACCGCTGCTTCACACATTTCTTCATCACCGCATTGCATTTTGATGCTGGTGGTAGCCATTACGCTGCCAGACTGCACGCTTAGGTAGCTCAATTTGTAGAAGTCATCTTCTTCACGCAAGTTCGAGAAGTGCATTAGGGCTTCTAGGTCGTAATCGAACACTTGGCCTTTGCGATCAGCAAGTTTCAAGAAATCCGCATACAGCGCGTCTAGGTTGTACTCGTCTTCGTTGTAACCCATGGTATCCATATGGCTCTTCACGGCAGCGCGACCGCTGCGGCTGGTTAGGTTCAGAGCTTGGTTTTTTAGGCCAATAGACTCAGGGGTCATGATTTCGTAGGTATTCTTATTCTTCAACATGCCATCTTGGTGGATGCCTGAAGAGTGGCTAAACGCATTTGCACCCACAATTGCTTTGTTGCTTTGAATAGGCATATTGCATAGCTGGCTAACCAACTTACTGGTGCGGTGAATTTCATCATGCTTAATGCCAGTGTGAACGCCCAAAAACTCTTGACGAGTCTTGATGATCATTGCGATCTCTTCAAGTGAACAGTTACCCGCTCGCTCTCCAATGCCATTGATCGTGCCTTCTATCTGACGTGCGCCAGCTTGAACGGCGGCAATAGAGTTGGCAACTGACATCCCCAAATCGTCGTGACAGTGAACGGAGATGATCGCTTTATCAATGTTCGGAACGCGGTTAAATAGAGTTTCAATAATCCCACCAAACTCACTTGGTACGGTGTAGCCAACGGTATCTGGAATGTTGATTGTACTCGCACCTGCATTGATGGCGGCTTCTACCATGCGACATAGGTTGTCGATTGGAGTACGACCAGCATCTTCACAAGAAAACTCGACATCATCAGTGTAGTTACGTGCATGTTTAACGGCGTTGACTGCCATTTCTAGTACATCGTCGTAGCTGCGGCGTAGTTTGTCTTCTACGTGAATGGTGGAAGTGGCTAAAAACGTGTGGATACGGAATTGGTCGGCCACTTTTAAGGCTTCAGCGGCAGCATCAATGTCTTTCGCAACGGCACGCGAAAGGGCACAAACTCGACTGTTTTTTATGTTTTTTGCGATGGTTTGTACAGACTCGAAATCACCTGGTGAAGAGATTGGGAAGCCAGCTTCGATAACATCAACGCCGAGTCTTTCCAGCGCATAGGCAATCTGCAGTTTTTCTTTAACCGTCAAGCTTGCTGACAACGCTTGCTCGCCATCACGCAATGTGGTGTCGAATATAATGACCTGATCGTTCATGTTTGCTTCCTTCCTGATTTCTGCACTTTCGCGCAAGTGAATCGTTTACTTCCAGTATTTAGATATAAAAAAACCCGCATTCTCATGCGGGTTCTTAGAAATTGGTGTGGTTATTTTTCTTCCACAGCCTACCCGCGCGAACTGGTCACGATCAGGAGGAGGCTAAGCAGGATAGAAAAATGAGCTGACATAGTTGTTAAGCTTTCCACATAATTAAGTTAACAAATTAGTACCGCACTCCATGAAGCGCGTCAACCCTAAAGTCGATTTTTTATTCATATCGGATGAGTCTTTTCGTTTGCTTGAAAAAAATGATGCACTAAGTGAAACGACATGATGCGATAGAAACGTGCTAGAAGAAGTAAGTTCTCATCAAGTTTGCGACGTTTCATTACCAAAACAAGCATCGGGATTGCGACTTGTCACACAAAGGTCCGAATTGTTTGGCAAAAGTTTTGAATGACCATTTATAGTAGTGCAGTTGCACTAGGTAAAAGAAATATAAGGGTTAGGGAAAGAATGAGGTTAACAAAACAATTTGGACGTTCAGCCATAGTATTTACTCTGGTCAGCTTGTCGGGTTGTCAGCTGTTTCAATCGCAGACCTATGTGGAAGTGGCTTCCCCCGTTGTTATGAATGATCACTCACAGAGCGTCATGGTCATCAATGATCAAATGGATCGATTTTTGAGTTATGAAGGACGCGAATCGTTCTTGAATCAGATGCTTGTTGCCCTTGAGTCTGACAGCCGAAATAAGTTTAAAGGTAAAGATCCGGAAACGTATTCTTGGTGGAAGATCCGTGTCCAGCCTAGTGAGAAACAGCAAGCGGAAGTTTTCCGACCAACCACTGAAGGTGTCGATACCTCAAACCCAGTAGAGTTTATGGATGTCTCTTACCGCTCTAAGACCACATTAAACCTACGCTCCAAACCGAGTCTTGAAGGGGCAAAGCTTGGCGTATTATCGAAAGGGGAAGTCTTTAATGTGCTAGCAAAAGTGGTTGATCAACCTTGGTTTCTCGTTGAACAGAAAGGAGTGATAAAAGGTTATGTCCATAAGGATTATGCGCGCAGCAATGTGATAAATCGTGACATTTTATCTACTCAGCCTAACCCTCTACTAGAGCCTAACTCGAGTAAAACGGAGAAAACGAGTATAGAGCATGAACTGTCGGGAAACTATACTTGCCGCTCACTGAGCTATGAGCTAACAAAAGATGGTGACATGACGACAGGCTCTTTGCGCGCCTGCCGCAAGAAGAGAAAAGTCTGGTATATAGACACCCCTCAACCGCAACCATCAAACCCTTCTTAATGTTCTATTTTTATGGTTATGCCCAATAGATAAATCGTTGGGCACACCTTAATTTGGCCTTTGTCATTAATTGTCCAAACTCCCGTCATGCTGTTGTCACCTAAACCTCCTACTTTTCACAAAAAGGCGTTGTCAAAGTAAGGAAAGGTCACATGAGAACCATAGAGACAATTACACAGCCAATTGCAACCATTGCTAAGTTTGATTTAGCGCTCTCTAGTGTTTGTCTTAAGCACCGTTTTAATCAACAAGTCGCCAATATCAGTAAAGGAGTTTCCCACAGTGGTGACGGGCATCTTTACTTGGTGTTGGGGTTATTAGCTTGGTATTTAGATAAGGAGCAAGGAGTCTGGTTTTTACTGGCGGGTTTACTTGCTTTTGCTATCGAGCTACCAATTTATTGGACGCTGAAAAATAGTTTTAAGCGTCGTCGCCCTGAAGAGCTTAGTGCACTCCTTCCTGCTTTTATTACCCCCTCTGATCGCTATAGTCTTCCTTCAGGACACACTGCCGCTGCGTTTGTCATGGCGACGCTGATTGATCATTTCTATCCGAGCCTAGGCGTTGCTGCATTCTTTTGGGCAAGTTTAATCGGAACCGCGCGAATCTTATTGGGTGTGCACTTTTTTACCGATGTCATCATTGGTGCACTGCTTGGCAGTCTTTGTGGTGGATTAGCGATTGCGATGTTAGGAGGCTAATTGATGAAAATCTTGTACGGTGTTCAAGGGACAGGAAACGGACATATTGCACGCGCAAGGGCGATGAGTCATGCGTTTAAAGAGCACGATGTTGAGGTCGACTTTTTGTTTTCTGGGCGAGCGCCGGAAAAATACTTTTCAATGGAAGCATTTGGCGATTACCAGACTCGCCGAGGCTTCACCTTTATTACCGAAAAAGGCTCTGTAAACTACGCGAAAACAGCATTGAATAACAATTTGGTGCAGTTTTTCAAAGAAGTTAAGCAACTCGATCTATCGTCCTACGATCTTATCATTAATGATTTCGAACCTGTGACTGCGTGGGCAGCGAGACAACAAAATAAGCCTTCTATTGGTATCAGCCACCAAAATGCTTTCCGTTATCCGGTGCCACTAAAGGGAGCAAGTTGGTTAGATAAATCCGTCATTGAATACTTTGCGCCTTCTCAACACCACCTTGGTTTGCATTGGCATCATTTTGATCAACCTTTGTTACCACCGATAGTGCATACCGTCGATAGCCAAGCAGAAAACGACGACTTCGTGTTGGTGTATCTACCGTTCGAATCGATTGAAGATATCTCGGACTTATTGTTCCACTTTAATCAACAAGCGTTTATCTGTTATCACCCGGATGTGATCGAATGTGAGCAGGTAGAAAACATAGAACTGCGCCCTTTATGCCACAGCAACTTCCAGCATCATTTGCATCGCTGTAGTGGTGTCATTGCTAATGGTGGGTTTGAGCTTCCTTCAGAAGCCTTGTCTTTGGGGAAAAAATTGTTACTAAAGCCACTCGCGGGTCAATTCGAGCAGCAGAGCAATGTTGCGACCTTAGAAGATTTAGGGCTTGCGATGTCGATGGAGAGCTTAGACATTTCCGCAGTACGCCAGTGGCTAAAGGAGCAACAAGCCGAAAGTGTGAAATACCCAGATGTTGCTCAGGCTATTGTTCATTGGGTACTGCAAGGTGCATGGGATTCAAAAGCAGAGTTATCCAGACAGCTGTGGGAGCAGGTTGATTTTCCAAGTTACGTGTCGAACATTTAAGTACGTTGTTCTAAGTACATTGTTCCTTCCATTTTTGACACGATTTTGTTGCAGCCTTTCTGTTTGGAAGGCTGCATTTTTATTCTTCCTCTCTCATTTCTATTCAGTGTGTATTTGCTGATAATTTGACTGATAAGTGCAAAATTCAATCAGAGATATAGCTGTCATCTGTTGTTCTTATTCCAACTAATAACTGAGCTAAATGCATGCTTGTGTTGACCGCCTGTCCTATCAATTTGCTAAATACGTCCTCAAAGAATGCATTTTTACGTGTTTTATAGTTTTTTATGTTTTTATCAAGTATTTGTTATTTAACAAATAAATACCTAATTGGCTAAAATTTACTGATTAAATATCAATCTAGTTGCGAAACCGCAATCGATTAGTTGATAGTACAGTTCGAGCCGGAAGTATCCGGACGATAAATATAATAAAAAGTTAGGTTATCTATTCGTAAAATGATTCGAATCCAGCCGCCGTCTTTTGTGCGAGATGGGATTCTATTCGTTATGAATTTAATGAACAAAGTTGACGATTACAAAAGAGGCGCACTCAATGTTAGAGAAGAAAGACGCGATGAGCGCAATTGCTAGCTACCGTATGGAAAGCACTTTGCGTGGTGTAGATTTAAACCTACTGACTGTATTTGATGCTGTAATGCAAGAGCAAAATATTACTCGTGCAGCACATAACCTAGGCATGTCTCAACCGGCAGTAAGTAACGCCGTGGCACGCTTAAAAGTGATGTTTAACGACGAGCTATTCATGCGCCAAGGCCGTGGTATTCAGCCTACGCAACGAGCTCGTCAACTGTTTGGCCCTATTCGCCAAGCACTACAGCTGATTCGCAATGAACTTCCTAGCTCTGTATTCCAACCAGAATCTTCGACTCGCTTATTCAAGCTTGCGATTTGCAGCCCTTGTGACATGCGTTTTGCTCCGAAGATCATGGCAAAAGTGAATCAACAAGCACCAAACGTTCAGCTTCACCTAGATGCAGAATTTGACCGTTTGTTGTCTGAGCGTATGCGCTACCAAGAAATTGATTTCGTGATCGACTACGCTCGTTTTGATGAGCAAGGTTTCTCAAGTACTGAAATCTTCAAAGATGAATTAGTGGTTATCGCATCAAAAACACACCCACGCATTCAAGGTGGTGTGACGGCTGAGCAACTGCTTAACGAAAAGCATGCGAAGTTATCGAAAGTGCATGGCCAACGTAGTTTCTCAGAGCAAGCGTACCGTGAACTGGATTGCCAAGCGGCGTATGAAGGTTCTAGTTTAAGCAACCTACTATACGTGGTGGGTCAATCTGAGCTTGTGACTATTGCACCACGTTGGATGGCGGAAAATGCGGTAAACAGCGATCAACTGCAAATTCTTGATTTCCCATTTGCGAACAAAGAAATCAGCGGCTTCTTAAGCTGGCATGAATCAAGCGAAAAAGATAAAGGCCACATTTGGCTGCGCGATCAACTGATGATCACTTGTGGTGAAGTCGTTGCCGCAAAATAAGATGACGTTTGGTCTTCTCGATTAGACCATATTGGTAATCATCAATTTTTACAATTCATTGGTCCCCGAGCGATTTTTGTCTCTCGGGGCTTTTTGTTTTCGTAATCAACAATCGAAACAGTAAGTTAAATAGAGTAATCATTCAGCAATTTGAGGTACGTTCGCGACGTATAAGTGATAGTTGTCTCTTATTAGTGATAAGTTTGATACTGGTCAGTTGCGTTTTAGCAAGCCGTGAGTACACTTGTTCGCTCAATTAGCTTACGCCTGTAAGCCAAAAGGTAAGTAAAAGAATGGCCAAGTTAGATTTTCATATCGTTAAACGTATTCGTGAACAAATTGCGAACGGTGGTACACGCGTTGCACTCAAGCATAAAGTGGGTGAGGAGTGGCAAGGTATTACGTGGACGCAATTTGGTCAGCAAGTTGATGCTTTATCACTTGCACTTTTGGCTCAGGGATTAGGAGTCCAAGATAAGATCGGCATTTTCTCGAACAACATGCCGCAATGGACGATCGCTGATATCGCAGCACTGCAATTACGCAGCGTGACAGTACCTATTTACCCAACCAATACTGCCGCCCAGTCGGCGTACATCATTAACAATGCAGACGTCAAAGTTCTGTTTGTTGGTGAACAGCCTCAATTTGATGCAGCAGTGAGCATTTTCGACCAGTGCGAACAGTTAGAGCTCATTGTTGCGATGTCTGATGATATAGAACTTGGCGATCATGATTTCGTTATCTCTTGGCAAGCATTTGTTGCCAAAGGCGACGCTACATATCAAGTTGAATTGGACGCGCGTTTAGATCAGGCAAAAGAAGATGATCTACTCACGCTGATCTACACCTCGGGTACAACAGGCCAGCCAAAAGGCGTTATGTTGGACTACGCAAACATTGCGGCGCAATTGGAAGGGCACGATCAGCGCTTGAGCCTTTCTCAAAGTGACGTGTCATTATGTTTCCTTCCGTTGTCACACGTATTTGAGCGCGCTTGGACCTTTTATGTATTGTACAAAGGGGCGACCAACTGCTATTTGCAAGACACCATGCAAGTACGTGATGCACTGAGCCAGGTGCGACCTACCGTGATGTGTGCCGTACCGCGTTTCTATGAGAAGATCTTCTCTGCGATTCACGAGAAAGTGTCTCGCGCGCCGATTCATCGTAAGATCATGTTTACTTGGGCAGTCAACATGGGCGCAAAAATGGCCGCTTGTCATCAAGAAAAACGTCAGCCATCGCTCTTGCTGCGTAAGTCATACGCTTTGGCGGATAAGTTGGTTCTGAGCAAACTGCGTGCGCTACTTGGCGGGCAAATCAACTTTATGCCTTGTGGTGGTGCAAAGCTGGATGAAACCATCGGTCGATTCTTCCATGCGATTGGTATCAACGTTAAGTTGGGCTACGGCATGACTGAAACCACGGCGACAGTATCGTGTTGGGATGATAAATGTTTTAACCCCGACTCTATTGGTATGTCGATGCCTGGCGCACAGGTTAAGATCGGCGAAAACAACGAGATTCTGGTTCGTGGTCCAATGGTGATGCGTGGCTATTACAAAATGCCAGAAGAGACGGAAAAGACCTTTGATGAGCACGGTTTCCTAAAAACGGGCGACGCTGGTTACATTGATGAAAATGGCAACTTGTTCATCACCGATCGTATCAAAGAGTTGATGAAAACTTCAGGTGGTAAATACATCGCTCCACAAATGATTGAAGGTGCGATTGGTAAAGACCACTTCATCGAGCAAATCGCAGTCATTGCGGATACTCGTAAGTTTGTTTCTGCGCTTATCGTGCCTTGTTATGACTCGCTAGAAGAGTACGCGAAAGAGCTGAATATCAAATATCACGATCGCGTTGAGTTGATTAAGCACCACCAGGTGGTCGAAATGCTTGAGAAGCGTGTGAACGATCTTCAAAAAGAGTTGGCAAAGTTTGAACAAGTGAAGAAGTTTAAATTGTTACCAAGAGCTTTCTCTATGGATGATGGTGAGTTAACGCCAACTCAAAAACTTCGTCGTAAAGTCATCAATGACAAATACCAAGATGAAATTGAAGAAATGTATAAGGAAAAGTCGGATAAAAAGTAACTTAAGCTGACTTAGATTTTATATTGATGAAAAAATCCCCAGTGATGTGATCGCGCATTGCTGGGGATTTTTGTTTGTATTGATTTTTTCTGTTCTGCTCGTCAAATAACGCTATTTCGCACCCTGTAGCTAAAAGCTTATGAAATAATGTTCTTTTTTTAAGCGTTAATTTTTTAGGTTGTACTGTGAAATAGGAGATGTGTGGCTGCTATTCCTACTAACATTCTAATTACTAGTATCTTGTTTAAAAAGTAGACCAATCTCTCATTAGACCCTTTGATAATAAAACGTTACATTTGTTGGGTAACCTTGCGGGATGTTATGACGAACGCAAGACATAGCCGAAAACGTGGAAGTATTTCGATTAGGCTACGAATAAGACCTAGACTATGTAAAACCAGACCAATCCGTTGACCTTACGGTGAGGAAACTGGCTAAGGAGAGCAATTATGACAGCAATGTTGTCAGGCGCAGAGATGGTGGTTCAATCTCTGATAGAAGAGCACGTAGAGCAGATCTTTGGCTACCCAGGTGGCTCTGTTTTGGATATCTACGATGCACTGCATGCCAAAACCGATCAAATCAAACACGTACTTGTAAGGCATGAGCAAGCCGCCACTCATATGGCAGATGGTTACGCTCGAGCTACCGGTAAACCGGGTGTCGTACTTGTGTGCTCGGGGCCGGGCGCGACCAATACCATTACGGGTATTGCAACAGCGTATATGGACTCTATCCCAATGATCGTTATCTCGGGTAACGTACCGAATAGCCTAATTGGTAATGATGCTTTCCAAGAGTGTGACATCGTCGGTGTCTCCCGCCCAGTGGTCAAACACAGCTTTTTAGTAAAAAAAGCGGAAGATATTCCTGAAACAATCAAAAAAGCGTTTTATATCGCGACTACAGGTCGACCTGGTCCAGTTGTGATTGATTTGCCAAAAGATGTAATGAACCCGCAAATCAAACTGCCTTATCAATATCCAGAAACGCTTTCAATGCGCTCTTACAAGCCGACAACTTCGGGCCATAAAGGCCAGATTAAAAAAGCGCTTAAATCGCTATTAGAAGCGAAAAAACCAGTGCTTTATATCGGTGGTGGTGCGGTGATTTCTGGCGCCCATGAACATATTTTAGAGCTTTCCGACAAACTGAACCTACCCGTTGTGAGTACTTTGATGGGCTTGGGGGCATTCCCGGGTACACATAAAAACTCACTGGGCATGTTGGGTATGCACGGCACTTACGAAGCTAATATGGCAATGCATGAAGCCGATCTTATTTTTGGTATCGGTGTGCGTTTTGATGACCGTACAACCAACAACCTTGAAAAGTACTGCCCAAACGCAAAAGTGATGCATATTGATATCGACCCGTCATCGATCTCGAAAAACGTGAAAGTGGATTTGCCGATCGTAGGTTCTGCGGAAAAAGTGCTGACAACCATGCTCGGGCTGCTTGCAGAGCAAGGTAGTGGAAATGATCAAGATGCTATCACTGCATGGTGGGATGACATTCAAGTATGGCGTGACCGCAACTGCTTGTCTTATGAAACGTCTCCAGAACGAATCAAGCCACAGCAAGTAATTGAAACGCTGCACAAGCTAACTAATGGCGACGCATATGTGGCGTCTGATGTGGGCCAGCATCAGATGTTTGCGGCGCTGTACTACCCATTCAATAAGCCGCGCCGTTGGATAAACTCTGGTGGTCTTGGCACCATGGGATTTGGTCTTCCGGCTGGTATGGGCGTGAAGTTTGCCATGCCACAAGAAGAGGTCGTGGTTGTGACTGGTGACGGCAGTATTCAGATGAACATTCAAGAATTGTCTACAGCCATGCAATACGACATTCCAGTGAAGATCATCAACCTGAACAACCGATTCTTAGGCATGGTAAAACAGTGGCAAGACATTATTTATCAAGGTCGTCACTCTAATTCTTACATGAGTTCTGTTCCTGACTTTGCAGCGATTGCAGAAGCTTATGGTCACGTCGGTATTCGTATCGAAACGCCTGATCAGCTCGAAGAAGGGCTACAAAAAGCGTTGGATATGAAAGATCGTCTGGTGTTTGTGGACATCAACGTAGACGAAACCGAACACGTATACCCGATGCAAATCAAAGGTGAGGGTATGGATAAAATGTGGCTAAGCAAAACGGAGAGAACTTAATATGAGACACATTATTTCATTGCTATTGGAAAACCAACCAGGTGCGTTGTCTCGTGTTGTTGGTTTGTTCTCTCAACGTGGTTACAACATTGAATCTTTGACGGTGTCACCGACTGATGATGAAACCCTGTCGCGAATGAACATTACCACGACATCTGATGAGATGCAGTTGGAACAAATTCAGAAGCAGTTACACAAATTGATCGATGTGCTGAAAGTGCAAGAAGTCACCGAGTATGAGCACATTGAGCGTGAACTGATGATGGTGAAAGTGAAAGCCAGTGGTTTTGCGCGAGCAGAAGTGAAGCGGACGGCAGACATCTTTCGTGGCCAGATCGTGGATGTCACGGCTTCCCAATACACCGTACAACTTGCGGGTACGAGTGAAAAGCTAGATGCCTTCATTCAAGCGATATCCGAAGTGACCGAAGTTGTCGAAGTTGCTCGTAGTGGTGTCGTTGGCATTGCGCGAGGAGAGCGAGCCCTCAAACCTTAACTCTCTGATTGCATATAGAAAAGCCACTTAATCTAAGTGGCTTTTTTGTTTAGAAAATAACAATTAATGATATAATTGTCGTTTTAGTAAGCATGATAGGCATTAGACGTGTGAAAGTACCTAAGCGAGTCGGCACCTTATTGGCGACAGCACTATTTTTTAGTGCACTCACTGCCGCTTACTACTATCAGAAATATCTGACGTTGTTAGAAAACAATGTTGAGAACACCGCTCAAGAAGCGTTACATCAATTGGCCTATACTGGCCGTGAATACAGCAATATTCAGGATCAAATCGAAACGATCAGTGACCTACTTGGTCACAGCCAAAGTCTGTATGAATATCTGCGCCAACCTAACCGGGTGAACCGTTCCATCTTAGAAGACATGTGGATCTCGGTCGCAATCAATCAAAAGTTGTATAAGCAAATTCGCTTTCTTGATGTTTCTGGTCGAGAAAAAGTGAGGATTAATTATGAGATTGAAACAGGCGCTGCGTTGCCCGCGATCAAATTGCAAAATAAGTCAGAGCGAGATTACTTTCAATTCGCTAAGAACTTAGACGATGGCGAAATCGCTTCGTGGGGGATAGGTTTAGAACGAGAGTATGGCGAGTTAGTCTATCCCTATAGCCCGTCACTGCGCATTTTGATGCCTATTTCGCTTAACGGAAAGCGCGAAGGGTATCTCGTCCTTAATGTTGATATTGACTATTTATCTTCTCGACTCAACTATTCGTCAGTGCTTGATTTCCATATTGAGCTGATTAAAAGTGACGGATTTTACATTGATAGCCCTAAATCAGCTCGTTTGTATGGCCATATAATTCCCGCTCGCTCTCAATTTAATTTTGGCCGGATGTACCCAAACATTTGGCGTAGTTTAAATTCAAAAGATTCGGGCTATGCTTACAATGGTTCGAATTTGGTCGCGTATCGCACCATCCAGTTTGTTTCTAGCGAACCTCTTCATCTGGTTATTGATCTTACCAATGAGCAGTTATTATCCCGAGCTCAGAGGGATATTGATGACTTAATCCAAGAAGCGTTTTTTGTTCTAAGTTTGGTGCTCGGCTTCACTTTGCCGACGGCAGCCCTTGCTCTGCATTATCGGCGTCATAGTATGGAATCGAAGTTGGCTCGAGCTGCTCTTGATGGTATGACTGCGGTGATGATCTCGGATGCTTCACATAGAATCATCATGGTTAATCAAGAGTTTGAAAACATGATGGGTTACTCAACCAAGCATGCCCAAGGTTGGAGTGCACATCATTTAATTCTCTTACCTGAAGATCTCGAAGCAAACCTGAGTATCTGGAAAACACTGAAGAGTGAACACGTATGGGAAGGGGAGATTCGTTGTCGAACTAAGTTTAATCAAGTCTTTACTGCAATAATGCGTATTCAGGCGAATTTAACCAAATCAGGTAAAGTGAGTTATTACATTACGTCTCTGGTGGATATCTCTGGGCAAAAAGAGTTAGAAGAAAAATTACGAAACCTAAGCGAAAAAGATGGCTTGACGGGGTTGTGGAACCGCCGAAAATTTGAAGAGCAATTGGCGCAATATGCGGGGATTATTGAACGCTATCCTGATAGCCCTCCTGCTTGTTTGGCGTTGTTTGATATTGACCATTTTAAGCGTATTAATGACGAGCTTGGCCACGACGAAGGAGACAAGGTGATTTGTAGTGTCGCAGAAACCCTCCTAGAAGAAGTCCGCAGCACAGACTTTGTATCTCGTGTCGGTGGTGAGGAATTTGCAGTGATTATGCCGCATACAACACTAGAAGAGGCTGAAATTGTATTGAACAGGCTACGTGTCGCGGTTCAAATGCGTAGTGATAGAGGCATTACTGTCAGTGCTGGGTATAGTGATTTAACCTCTGATCGTACAAGAACGTATAAATGTGCTGATATTGCTTTGTATGAGTCAAAAAGTGCAGGGCGTAACTGCGTATCGCTGTGTCATAGTTATGATGATATTGCTTAGCGCTTTTACAAAAACGAATAAACGGGGATAGACCCCGCTTTTTCAGTCTCAGCGTTATTCGCTAGCCAGTATGCGACATTGGTTGTCGATGGCGGCTTCGATACACTGTATTGACTGTCTCAAATAACGCTCTAGATAACCTAAAGCATCCTGACTCTTTTTGTCTAGCGATGCCTTCATCAGTATTTCTTGCTCATCGAGATTACAGTGCCCAGGGTTCCCTGTGCCTAAAATCAGCATCGCGAAGTATTGGTAGCGTTTAATTTGCGTGAGTAGATCGCGGAAAAACCCAAACATATTGACAGAGCCAGCACCTTCAAACAGCGCAGTAAGAAACTGATTTTGGCGCTCTTCCCATTCCCTCCAACAAAAGCTTTCGCCAGGTTTTACTCGGGATAACTTGTGATAAGCAGTTAGTACATCCAGTTCCCATTTTTCATCGCCAATCATGATTGCCTTACTGAGTAAGCATGCGGAGACCATTTGCAGGCTTTCGTACAAGTCATGTAACTCATCTTTACATACAGGTGCAACCCAGCAGCCTTTTTGCGGCTCGAGTTTGACGTATTTGCTCCAAGATAATTGCACCAATGCTTCTCGAATGGGTGACGCTCCTACGTTGTACTTCTCTTTGAGTTCGGCAACCACGAGTTTTTGACCTGGTTTAAGCTCGCCATCGAGAATATCCTGACGGATCATTCTTAATACTTTGTCGGTAAGAGTGGGACTAGACACATACACCTCATAGAAGAAACTTTAATCGTGACGATAAAATTAAACAGTACGAAATTCTGATAGAGGTGAATAATACAATTAGCCTATTATGAGAGCAAGAAAGCCATATAAAAAAGGAGGGCATAAGCCCTCCTTCTCAAGAAACTGAAGTGTTAAAAGTTCAGTCTTATAGTACGTGTACAGAAGCTGTGTTCGTAGTACCTGAAGCAACTAGAGCGCCAGAAACCATAACAACGATATCGCCTTTGTTACCTAGACCTGATTCTAGAGCAAGTTCTTTACCCGCTACGTAGAATGCGTCAGTGCTTTCGATTGAATCAACAACTACAGGAGTAACACCTTTAGTTAGAACTAGCTGTGCAGCAGTTTTCTTGTTAGTTGTTAGCGCTAGGATGTTTGCAGTTGGGAAGTACTTACGTACTGAACGTGCAGACTTACCGCCTTCAGTTGCAACAACGATAAGTGGAGCTGCTAGTTTCTCAGCTGTGTCTACAGCGCCTTTACATACTGCTTCAGTGATGCGAAGACGTGGGCTGTCTAGACGAGAACCTAGTTCAGCTTTTAGCGCTGAGTCAGTACGGTTCGCGATTTGAGCCATGATAGTTACCGCTTCAACAGGGTATTTACCTTTCGCCGTTTCACCAGAAAGCATTACTGCGTCAGTACCGTCCATTACTGCGTTAGCAACGTCGCCTGCTTCCGCACGAGTAGGACGTGGGTTGTTGATCATAGAATCAAGCATTTGAGTTGCAGTGATAACCATCTTACGTGCACGGTTACACTTCTCGATCATCATTTTCTGAGCGAAGATTACTTCTTCAGCTGGGATTTCAACACCTAGGTCACCACGAGCAACCATGATGCCGTCAGAAAGCTCTAGGATCTCGTCGAAGTTATCAACACCTTCTTGGTTTTCGATCTTAGAGATGATGTGGATGTTCTCGCCGCCGTTTGCAGCAAGTACTTCACGGATTTCTTGAACGTCAGACGCTTTACGGATGAAAGAAGCTGCTACGAAGTCAACGCCTTGCTCACAACCAAATTTTAGGTCGTTCTTATCTTTTTCAGATAGTGCAGGTAGGTTTACAGAAACGCCAGGAAGGTTAACACCTTTGTTTTCGCCCAGTGCACCGTTGTTAAGAACTTTACATTTAACTTCAGTTTCAGTCTTAGAGATAACTTCCATCTCGATTAGACCGTCGTCTACTAGGATAGTGTTACCTACGTTTAGGTCTGCTGCGAAACCAGCGTAAGTTACTGCAACTTTATCTTTGTTACCTACAACTGAAGTGTCAGTTGTGAAAGTGAATTCTTGACCTGCTACTAGATCAACATCGTTACCGCCTTCTAGCTTGATAGTGCGGATTTCTGGACCTTTAGTATCTAGAAGAATTGCTAGTGGTTTGCCAGTAGCTTCCATTACTTTACGGAAGTTCGCGATACGAGTGCCGTGTTCTTCGTAGTCACCGTGAGAGAAGTTAAGGCGCATTACGTTCATGCCTGCGTTAACTAGTTCAGTTAGCTTCTCTACAGATTCTGTTTTAGGGCCAATCGTACATACGATTTTGGTCTTTTTCATGGAAGATACTCTCCGGTAAGTATAGTTACAATTTGAAAGTCGGTTATTTACTCTGAAGTCAGGACGTTTTTGATGACATTTAGTACCTGTCACCCACCGATTTTTCGTCTCATTATTAGAACTTCAGATTCTGAAAGTCTTTCACCAAGTTTAGTCATTTTATGACTAAAAGATCGGCGATTTTGGTTACCTTTTTGTGACTAATCCCACTTTATATGCAGAAAGTTGCAAAAAAATAGCCTTCAATTCTGTAATTTTTTTTCTTTTCGGTGGCGAATTCTACCACTGAATGAATCCAATATCACTGTTTAAGAATTGTCTTAGGACAAGGTTTTATCGAGAAATATTAATTTTTTGGATCGAAATAAATGGACTTAAAAGTTTCGGTTTGACTATAATAAGTTTCACATCGAAACTTAAAGTCAAAACTTAAATGTCGAAACGAAACACTCAATTAAGAAGACACGCCATTTCTAACTTGGTTTCTGAACTAGGAGAAGTCAGCGTTGATGAACTTGCTCAGAAATTCGAAACCTCAGAGGTCACGATTAGAAAGGATTTAGCTTCTTTAGAGAAAAACGGCCAACTTCTACGCCGCTATGGCGGTGCGATTGCTATCCCAAAGGAAGTCATTCACGAAGAATTGGGCGCTAATGTTTCGACTCGAAAGTTAAGCTTAGCAAAAGCAGCAGCATCATTGATTCGCGATCATAATCGCATCGTGATCGACAGTGGCAGCACGACTGCCGCGCTGATTCAACAGTTGAATGACAAACGTGGCTTAGTGGTCATGACCAACTCGTTGCATGTTGCTAACGCCCTAAATGAATTAGAGAGCGAACCGACACTGCTGATGACTGGCGGTACTTGGGATACGCACTCAGAGTCCTTTCAAGGCAAAGTAGCCGAATCTGTATTACGAGCTTACGACTTTGATCAACTGTTTATCGGTGCGGATGGCATCGATCTCGAGCGTGGAACCACGACATTTAATGAGTTGGTTGGCTTAAGTAAGGTAATGGCAGAAGCGTCACGTGAAGTGATCGTAATGATCGAGTCCGAAAAAATCGGCCGTAAGATCCCAAACTTAGAGCTCGCTTGGCATCAAGTTGATGTGTTGGTGACCGATGCAGATATCCAAGCAGAGCATAAAGTACAGATTGAACAACATGGCGTGAAAGTCATTTGCGCCTAATAATGTAATCAGTTTCATATTTTACTTCCCTCTGGATAAAGGCCTTTGCTTGCTGCCTCTATTTGAAATCATGGCTAGGGAAGAACAAAACTACAAACGGAGATAAACACATGTGTGGAATCGTAGGTGCAGTAGCACAACGAGATGTTGCAGAAATTTTGGTTGAAGGTCTACGCCGCTTAGAGTACCGCGGTTACGACTCTGCTGGCGTTGCGGTTGTTGATGGCGAATCAAACCTAACGCGCGTTCGTCGCTTGGGTAAAGTACAAGAATTGGCTGATGCAGTAGAAGAAGCAAAAGTGATCGGCGGAACTGGTATTGCGCACACTCGCTGGGCGACGCACGGTGAACCTTCTGAAATCAATGCTCACCCACACATGTCTGGTGATATCGCAGTGGTACATAACGGCATCATCGAAAACCATGAAGAGCTGCGTGAGCTGCTTCAATCTCGTGGCTACGTGTTTGAATCGCAAACGGATACAGAAGTTATCGCACACATGGTTGAGTGGGAACTTCGTACTTCAGAAACGCTATTAGAAGCGGTACAAAAAACAGCAAAACAACTTGAAGGCGCATACGGCACGGTAGCGTTGGATCGCAAAGATCCTTCACGCATCGTAGTAGCGCGTTCAGGCAGCCCGATCGTGATCGGTTTTGGTGTAGGTGAAAACTTCCTAGCGTCTGACCAACTTGCATTACTTAACGTTACGCGCCGTTTCATGTACCTAGAAGAAGGTGACGTAGCAGAAATTACTCGCCGTGAAGTCACTGTGTTTGATGCAACGGGTGAGCCAGTTGAGCGTGAAATTGTTGAATCTAATGCAGAGCATGATGCAGGTGATAAAGGTCAATACCGTCACTTCATGCAAAAAGAAATCTATGAGCAACCTAAAGCGTTGATCAACACAATGGAAGGTCGTATCACGGCAGACTCTGTTGTGACAGACGCGATCGGTGTGCACGCGGCAGACATTCTAAGCAAAGTAGAACACGTACAAATCGTGGCGTGTGGTACGTCTTACAACGCAGGTATGACGGCACGTTACTGGTTTGAAGACATTGCAGGCGTTAGCTGTGATGTAGAAATTGCGTCTGAATTCCGTTACCGCAAGTTTGTGACTCGTCCAAACAGCCTATTGATTACGTTGTCTCAGTCTGGTGAAACCGCTGATACCCTAGCAGCTCTTCGCCTAGCAAAAGAGAAAGGTTATATGGCGGCGATGACCATTTGTAACGTAGCAGGCTCTTCTCTGGTTCGTGAATCAGATTTTGCGTTCATGACTCGCGCTGGTGTTGAAATCGGTGTGGCTTCAACCAAAGCGTTCACGACTCAACTTTCTGCACTACTTATGTTGGTAACGGCACTAGGTAAAGAGCAAGGCCGCATCAGCAAAGAGAAAGAAAAAGAGATTGTTGAAGCGCTGCATGCACTTCCTAAGCAAATCAACGCGGCACTTTCTTTCGAGAAAGAAATTGAAGCACTAGCAACGGATTTTGCAGACAAGCACCACACATTGTTCCTAGGCCGTGGCGAGTTCTACCCAATCGCGATGGAAGCGTCTCTAAAACTGAAAGAGATCTCTTACATCCACGCAGAAGCGTACGCGGCGGGTGAACTAAAACACGGTCCTCTTGCGCTGATTGATGCTGACATGCCTGTTGTTGTGGTTGCACCAAGCAACGACCTACTTGAAAAGCTAAAATCAAACGTTGAGGAAGTACGTGCGCGTGGCGGTCTTCTGTATGTATTCGCAGATGCAGACGCAGGCTTCGAAGGCGATGAAACAATGAAGATCATCACGATGCCTCACGTTAGTGAAATCACGGCGGCGATCTACTACACCATCCCAATGCAATTGCTGTCTTACTACGTAGCACTGATCAAAGGTACGGACGTAGACCAACCACGTAACCTAGCGAAAGCGGTAACGGTTGAGTAATTACGCTTAACAGCAAAGATCCTGAGCGGCACATGCGAGAGTATGTGCCGCTTTTTTATTTAAACCCATTTAAGGTTTGTGAGTTATTGACCCAACTGGTGAGCGGTTAGAATTGCAGAGTAGACATTTTCTGCCGTCACTGGGAATGGCATATTGTGGATGGTTTCTCCCTCGGCCGTTGAGGCTTCGGCGACCTCGCGCAACTTAGCGTGGTTAAGCTCTTTAACGCCCATATCAAATAAGTTGGTTGGTAGACCTACAGAGCGGCAGAATGCAAGAACCGTATTAATCTCTTCCATCGCTGCGTTTTCTAGTACCAGCTGAACAAGTGTGCCGAACGCGACTTTCTCACCATGATAGAGATGGTGACACTCTTCGAGCTTGGTTAGGCCGTTATGAATAGCGTGAGCGCCTGCTAGGCCACTGCTTTCAAAACCGATACCGCTTAGGTATGTATTGGCTTCAATAATGTTTTCTACCGCTTTGGTGCTCACACCATTTTCTACCGCAGCTTTTGCTTTTACACCATCTTCAAGCAAGGTTTCATAGCAAAGTTTCGCAAGCGCTTGTGCTGAACGCGTCGCTAACCCACCAGCCATTGTTGCCTTACCAGAAGTCATGTTGGAACGAGCTTCAAAGTAGGTGGAAAGCGCGTCGCCCATCCCCGATACAAGTAAGCGAACAGGGGCTTTGGCGATGACTGACGTATCCATGATGACCATGTCTGGGTTTTTAGGGATCATCAAATATTCTGCAAATTCACCTTCAGGTGTGTATATCACCGCAAGCGCTGAGGTTGGCGCATCAGTCGAGGCAATCGTAGGAACCACCACGACAGGAATTTTGGTGTAAAACGCAACAGCCTTTGCTGTATCTAACGTTTTACCACCACCAATACCGACAATGACATCGTGTTTTTGAGTCGCACAAATGTCCGTGATGCGTTCAATCTCAACGCGCGAACATTCGCCACCAAAAATGTTCATAGTGAGTGGAAGCTTTTCGTCAGCAAAACTTTGCTTGACGTCATCACCAACCAGGTTAGTCACGAACTCATCGGCAATTACTAACGGACGTTCACCCAATGTTTTCACATAGTGAGCGATAGATGTAAGTACTTGTTCACCTTGGACGTATTTGCTTGGGCTGATAATAATTTTGTCCATAATTCAAACCTTTAACCTTTTTATGTGTGTTTTGGACTGCAATGAATATCCATTGTAGGGATAAGGTTTATATTAGGTTTGGTGTGGTAAGTGGTGAAGGATATCTCTGCTTTTGTTCCATGCTTTTATGACCTCTGTGTCAAACCGACTGTCAGAAGTAATAAGCATCAGCATGCTTTATGGCGACGATCACTATTCAGGAAAATTTGTCGTTTTACGTTTCATATTGAAACAAAAATGCCGAAGATTTCGTTTCAATATGAAACGGATTGATTTTTGTTGAGCACGCTTTTTCTCTGTTTAAGATGAATTCATACCCTACATAAAAATATAAATGGAATGAGATAGAACGATGAAAAAATTAATTAACCAAGTTGATGATGTTGTATTGCAGCAAATGGAAGGCCTGGCATTGTCCCGCCCTGAGCTAAAAGCGAACTACGAACCTCGTTACATGTGGCATGAGGAAACGCCGGGGCAAGTGGCATTGGTTTCTGGTGGTGGCTGTGGTCATGAACCTTTGCACGCTGGTTTTATTGGTAAAGGCATGCTGACAGGCGCCTGTCCTGGTGAGGTGTTTACTTCACCAACGCCAGATCAAATGTACGAATGTGGTAACCAAGTGAATACCGGTGAGGGCGTGCTATTTATCATTAAAAACTACACCGGAGACGTGTTGAACTTTGAAACGGCTGTGGAGCTGCTTCATACCGATGGCATCAAAGTTGGGTCGGTGTTGGTGGATGACGATGTTGCAGTCAAAGACAGCCTGTATACCGCTGGTCGCCGTGGCGTAGCTGGAACGGTATTGGTTGAAAAGTTAGTTGGGGCTGCCGCGAGCAAAGGTTATTCGTTGGAGCAATGTGAAGCACTGGCTCGTCGCGTTAATAATCACTGTCGTTCATTTGGCGTGGCGCTTAATGCTTGTGTTGTACCCGCAGCAGGTAAACCATCTTTTGTTCTGGAAGATGATGAAGTTGAGTTTGGTGTTGGTATCCATGGTGAACCAGGTATCAAGCGAGTGAAATACACCGATGTCGATACGTTAGTGAATGAAATGTTTGCTGAAGTTGCTGAAAACACACCTTATCAGCGCACATTGCGTATTTGGAATCGTGACGAAGGTGAATGGGATGAAGTGGAATCCAGCATTGAGCCTTTCGCCGCTGAACACGACTACATCGTGATGGTGAATGGTATGGGTGGTACGCCAACTTCAGAGCTTTACGGAGTGTACCGTCGTCTGGCTCATAACTGCGAGCAAGCAGGGTTCCGTATCGTGCGTAATATGGTTGGTAACTTCTGTACGTCACTTGATATGGAAGGCGTTTCGATTACGTTGCTAAAGGCAGACAAAGAGATGTTGGAGCTGTTTGATGCTCCTGTCGATACGGCCGCGATCAAGTGGTAACAGGGGAGAGCAAACATGCAAATTGAAAAACAACATATCGTTCACTGGCTAGAGTTATGTGCAAAAACGTATCAAGAGAATCAAGATTTTCTGACCGACCTTGATCGTGATATTGGTGACGCCGACCACGGTCTCAATATGAACCGTGGCTTTAAAAAAGTTGCTGAAAAACTGCCGCAATTTGCGGACCAAAATATCGGCAGCATTCTCAAGAATACGGGTATGACCTTGCTTTCTAGTGTCGGTGGGGCAAGTGGCCCGCTGTATGGCACGCTGTTTATTCGTACGGCTGCCGCTGTCGGAACTCGAGAGCAATTAACGTTTGAAGAGTTAGTGGATGCACTAAAAAGCGGTGTGGATGGCGTGGTGTCTCGTGGTAAAGCAGAGCTGGGTGATAAAACCATGTGTGATGTTTGGTTACCCGTTTTAGTTAGCGTGAAGGCGTCGTTAGAAAATGGCATGAGCGCCGATCACTTACTTAATGAAATGGTTGAGCTAGCAGAAACGAACGCGGTTGCCACGATTGAAATGTTGGCGAAAAAAGGGCGAGCAAGCTATTTAGGTGAACGCAGTATTGGTCACCAAGATCCCGGTGCAACCTCTTCTTTGTTAATGATTAAAGCACTACAGCAGGCAATAGCAGGTAATTAAGATGGTGGGAATTGTAGTTGTATCTCATAGTCGTCGACTTGCCGAAGGGGTGGCAGAACTTGCCACCCAAATGACGCAAGGCAAAGCCAAGCTTGCGATTGCTGCTGGGATTGATGATCCAGAGAACCCGATCGGAACCGATGCCATTGCCGTGATGGAAGCGATTGAGCAGGTACAAGATCAACAAGGGGTTGTTGTGTTGATGGATCTTGGCAGCGCGTTGCTTAGCACGGAAATGGCTCTGGATCTGATTGATGATCATGTGAGGGAAAATGTCACCCTTATCTCGGCACCTATTGTTGAAGGAACCATGGCGGCGTCGGTGGCTGCCGCCGCCGGACTGCCTTTATCGACGGTAGTCGAAGAGGCACAGAATGCGTTAAGCGTAAAACAAGAGCACCTTGGTGATCAGCCACTAACATCCGCTGAGATAGCGCCAGTATCAGAGAACTTTGAGCAAGAATGGACATTTGATTGGGTAGTGCAAAATCCGCATGGATTACATGCTCGTCCCGCTGCGGCCATTGTTGGTGCACTCGCGCCTTTTGACTGCCAATTATGGTTGAAAAAAGGCGAGCGCCGTGTGAACGCGAAAAGCTTAAACAGCATTGCGAAACTTGGCGTTCGTAGCCAAGAGACGATCACGCTGTGCGCACTCGGCTCTCAATCCAGTGAAGCAATCAAGGCATTTGAAGCCTTAGCTTATGAGCACTTCGGAGAAAAAGAGGCGGTTGAGCAAGGCATTATCGAACCTGAAGAAAGTTCAGATACTCTGCTCGATGGCATGGCCTCAAATCAGATTGAAGGTGCTGTTGTTGGTATTCGAGTCAATGACGGTATCGCTACTGCTCCTGCTGTCCTTTTTACTCATGAAATGCCAGCAGTGCCTGAACGTGATTTCCAAAGTGAACAAGATGAAATTGAACGGGTTAAGCGTGCGATAGGCGTGGTTGTTCAACATTTGCAGGAGCAAGCGAAGCAGCCGAAAGGGGAAATATTTGCTGCTCATAGCATGATGCTCAGTGACCCAGAATTATGGGCATCGGTCGAGTCGCGAATTCAAACGGGCATGATAGCCGAGCAAGCTTGGGTAGAATCACTGCAAACGTTGGCCGAAGAGTTTCGCCAGGCAGAAAGTCAGTACATGCGGGAACGCGAAGCAGATGTACATGATATCGCACGCCAAGTTATGGTCGAAATGACAGGCGTAACGCCTAATGCCATCGACATTCAGGAACCGAGTATTTTGTTGGCCCGCGACCTGATGCCTTCTGATGTGGCCGGGCTTGATAAATCGAAAGTGCTTGGTATCTGTTTGAGTGAGGGAGGGAAAACCTCTCACAGTGCGATTCTTGCCCGTGCGATGGGGATTCCTGCCATCGTTAAAGCTCAGGGCTGCCTTGATGCTGTGCGTGCTGGTCAAGTGGTGACTATTGATGGCTTTCGAGGGCATTTATGGTTCTCTCCTTCAGATGCCATACAGCAGGAATTAGAAGCGCAACAAATTGAGTGGCAAAGCACCCGACAAAGTGCACTAGCGAGTGCTCAGCAAGCCGCAGTCACCTGTGATGGTGTCCATATTCCAGTACTCGCCAATATTGGTGGACCGAAAGATATTGATGATGCACTAACATCAGGAGCTGAGGGCGTTGGTCTATTTCGGACTGAGTTTCTATTTCAAAACAGTGATGAGTTGCCAACTGAGGAAGCGCAATACCAAGTGTATCGTGATATTGCCGCCGCACTTGGTGATAAGCCACTTACGATTCGTAGTCTAGATGTTGGCGGTGATAAGCCTTTAGCCGCTTATCCTATGCCAGCGGAAGATAATCCATTTTTAGGTTTGAGAGGGGTGCGGTTGTGCCTTCAACATGAGTCATTGTTTACCGCTCAACTTCGAGCCATTCTGAGAGCCTTTCACGAGCAACCGAATATTCAATTGATGATACCGATGGTGGCTCAGGTTGAAGAAGTGAGAAAAGTAAAAGTGCTGTTGGCGCATCAAGCAAACCAACTCGGCTTGGATGCGACTCATTTGCGCGTTGGTATTATGATTGAGGTGCCAGCCGCGGTGTTGAATGCTGATGCGTTAGCTCGAGAAGTCGACTTTTTCTCTATCGGCACCAATGATTTGACTCAATATGTTATGGCCGCCGATCGAGGTAACGCTGCTGTTGCTGAATTGGTGAACTACTTTGAACCATCGGTACTAAAAGCCATTGAGCTCACGTGTGCAGCAGGCGATCGCGCGGGCATACCGGTTAGTATGTGTGGTGAGATGGCTGGCGATCCAAATGCCACAGAAACATTGCTCCGCGTGGGGTTGCGAAAATTCAGCGCCAGTTCGAGCATGCTACCGGGACTAAAAGCGCAGATTCGTCAGTTGTCTGTCGATGTTTAATCGATACCTTATCGTTAGTACACCTGTACCGGCGTGCTTACGCCGGTTTTACTTTTGTTATAGGAACGCCAATTCACGACTTAATACAGCTTCATTTGCTCCTGTAGCCCAAACTTATTAATTTTTCTCCATAAGGTCGTGCGGCCAATTTGCAATGCTTTCGCCATATCATGCATTTTGCCATCACACTGATTCCAAGCCTGAACAATCGCTCTTCTCTCGGCTTCTTCTAACGTGATTACTGGCGTATTTTCTGCGGTATGGCGAGAATTCAGTTTAATGTCTTCAGGAATATCGTTCAGCTTGATTAAGTTGGAACTGCGGTTAAGCAAAATTCGCTCAGTTCGATTTCTTAATTCGGAGTTATTGCCTGACCAACGAAAATTCATCAACGCTTCCAGTGCGACTGGCTCTATCGAGATCGTCACATTGTGGCGGCGTTCGTAATGGCTGATAAGCTGCTGGACGAGAAATTCAATGTCTTCTTTACGCTTTCGTAGTGGTGGAATATGCAGCTCGTTCGAGGAGATTTCATAATAAAGTTGCCGACCAAATGAGCGCTGAGTGACATACTCGCTGATCTCTGAAGCGGTGCTGGTAATAAGTTGAAAATCTACGGGGATCAATCGCAAACTGTCGCTGCGGCTGACGAGCCCAGTTTTTAACAACTTAAGTAGCACGGCTTGTAAATCGGGCGACAGATATTCCACCTTTTCTAAAAAGAGCGTACCGCCATGGGCGAGCTCAAACTTTGAAGGCATGCCTTGCCCTTCGTCGTACCCCAGGGTTTCTTTGACCAGTTGCTCTGTATTGATGGAGCGGCAGTTGAGCGTAATGAATGGTCCTTCTTTGTAGGCGCTTTCGTTATGAATCGCCATGGCGAGAGTGGCTTTTCCTACGCCTTCTTCACCTGTAATTAGAATCGGTGATTTTGACTTTATGGCCCGTTTTGCCACGGTAATGACATGCTTCATTTTTCGTGAAATGACGGGCAAAGTGCTGAACGTATAGCGCGCACTGCCACCTATTTGTTGTTGAGCAAGTTCGCGAATTTTATCGATAGGGTGCAAGAACAATAAGTGTGTGCCGTCGTTGAGTGGACGCAAGGTGATGATCGCCTCAACAAACTCGCCACGAACCTCTACCGTTGTGAGTTTACGGTTTATGCTCGCACCTGACTCAATACTAGTAAGGACATTCGGTGGGAAGCGCAAAACAGAAAAGACTTCTTTATCCAAGACCTGACTGGCTTCAATGTTTAACAAACGCTCGGACTGGTGATTTACCATGGTGATGCGATTTTCTTCATCCCACGCTAGAAGGCCGTCATCCATGCACTCTAACGTTGCGTTATGCGCACAAGTGAGGCGGTTCATGTTTTCTTGTTCCGACTGAATGTGGATTTGCAAGCTGACTTCTTTCGCGCTCGACGCGATGATGACTAAGTCTTCTTTCTTATAGCTTTCCGCTTTTCTGAAAAGGCATGTTGTACCGCGTAATTTTCCAAATTGGTCAAAAACAGGCGCAGCTACAGAGGCATAAGAGTGCAAGTGGCGATTGAAATGTTCGGCAGCAAAAACTTCACACGGGATATGAGTATTGATACAGAGATTGACTGCATTTGTGCCTATCTTTCCTTCGGAGAGAAAACAGCCTTGTTTTATGCCGAGCGTTTGCATCTCTTGTCGCATAGAGTCGTGCCCGACGGTGGAGAGAATACAGCCGTTGCCATCGGTTACCATCAATAGCAGGTCTTCGTCCCCTAGCATGTCGTAAGTGTCTTCAAGTACGGTCGTGGCGCATTCGATGAGGTGCTCGTTGCGTTTCATCAGAGATGAGAAGGTAAATCCAGAGGCAATATGTGGCTTTGACCAGGTGTAAGGGCTGCATTGCTTTATGCAACGCTCCCACGACTCGAGGACGGGAGTGCGGGAAAATTCTGGAGATACCCAGTGGTGTTTCTGGAAAAACTCCCACTTAGTTTTAGTGTCTTCGATTGAAAGCATGCGATCCCGTTTCAATACTAGCGATAGATTGGTCTGATGTTACAGAGACATCGGAATATGGACTGTGATGGCTTTCACGCACGTTGTATAGAAGAATGTGCAAAAAGAGGGGCGAGTTGAGGAGGCTTCCTTGCCAGTTTTTCGATTAAAAAGGGCTGTCTTTGCCGAGCTCATTGCAAATCTCGACAATGGCAAGTGAGAGCCCTGACTTAATGATTTGTTGTTGACGTTGCAGTTGTAGCTGATAAAACTCAAGGTCGATGTCGTCATCTGGTTCGCTGACTTCCAGTTGCACCATGCCCATTTTCTTCACCAAGTGCAGTTTCTTAATTGGTTCTAGAATATTCGGGTCAGTGAATTCGTAATCTGAAGCGTCACTATTGAGTTGGTTTTTGAGTTTGATGATGTCTTCGATGTCGTGGTAAATGTCATCGGGGAGCACTCCCAAGCCAAACAATAACTTCAAACGAACAGACAGATCGCCCAGCGGTCCAGAGTCTTGTAGCAGCGGACCGACAACCGATTGAACAGCGAAGTTATCTTTACGAAAGATTCTTTGCACCAACCCGTCGATCGAATCGTTAAAAACGTCGACTGCTGCAATGAAAAAGCCTCGTACCGATGGTGCGCTGTTTAATCGCTCAATGATCTCGGTTTCGTTGATGTTATCTGCCATATACTGAATACATTTCTAATTATTAGCTATCCCAACTCTTCAAGCAGAGAAGGACATAGAAGGGGAGCCGAGCTCCCCTAGGTAAATCAAAGTTGGTTGTAAAGTGTCTCGATTTGAGTCACTTCATCACTGTCTTCTGCAAGACCTGTGTATGTCGCTAGCGTCTTCTTCACACCCACTTCTTTTAATGAGTTTTGTAGCTCTACGGCTTGTGGGTCAGTGTCGTTAGTGTACTTCAACGCAGCGGCAATGCCTTTCAAAAGTGTTTTATTTTCAGTGCCATACTCAATTGTACCGAGTAAAGGCTTCACTAATCTATCGTTTGCACCTAATTTACGAATTGGTTGACGACCTACGCGATCAACCTCATCCACTAAGAATGGGTTGGCAAAGCGTCCCAGAATCTTCTCGATGTAGGCGTTGTGCATGTCACGGTCGAAGCCGTAACGTTTGATCAGCACTTCACCACTCTCTTGCATCGCCTGTTTTACTTCAGAATGAATACTTGGGTCTTCGATCGCTTCACGAATAGTGCGATGGCCTTTTAAGCAACCTAGGTAAGCGGTAATGCAGTGACCTGTATTGAGAGTGAACAGCTTACGCTCTACAAACGCCATTAGGTTGTTGGTTTTTTCCATGCCTGCGATGTCAGGGATTTCGCCCTTGAATTGCTGCTCATCCACAATCCATTCGCTAAAGCTCTCTACCGTCACTTCTAGTGGGTCATCGTTCGCCGCTTCTGCTGGTGGCACGATGCGGTCTACCGCTGAATCGACAAAGCCAACCAACTCGTCTGCTTTTGCGTGCAATGATTCATCCAAGTGTTTGTACACTTCACCTTTTAGGTGAGTCGTGCCACGAACCATGTTTTCGCACGCGATGATGTTCAATGGTTTATCGTTACCTGCTGCAAAGCGTTTAGCAATGCCGGTAGCGATGGTTTTTGCAATGATGTCCAGTACGTTAGGGCCAACCGCTGTTGTTACCAAGTCGGTTTTTACAATGCGGTCGATGACATCTTCACTGGCTGAGTTTACCGCGGTGACGTGAGTTACTGTGTCGATTTGGCACTCAGTACCGACCACTTTTACTTTGTATTCTTGCTTGTGACTCAGTTGGTCGACGAGTGGAGCGTCAACGTCTGCAAATGTGACCTCGACTTCTGCATCTGCTAAGAGTTTTCCAATGAAGCCACGACCAATGTTACCTGCGCCAAAATGAACTGCGTTTTTCATAATTCTTACCTACCAATGTCTAAAATGTTGACTTACGAAACTAGGGGGAGGCCAACCGCATAGGGGGTGACAGCTGACCTCATTTGCCTCAGGAGCAAATTAAAGGGGTAATTAAGCCGCTTGTTGACCGCCAAGGATGTTCAGAATCTCTTCCACATCGTTGGTGCTGGTTAGCTTCTCAATTGCCTCCGGCTCATCGAGCGCGTTCGTAATGGTGGTAATCACCTGGATGTGCTCATCGTTCTTAGCGGCAATGCCGATAACCAGTTTCGCTACATCATCGTCGTCTTCAGTAAATTGGATACCCGATGGGTATTGGCAGATTACAATGCCGGTTTTCTTCACGCGGTCTTTCGCTTCTACCGTGCCGTGAGGCACTGCGATAGATTCGCCTAGGTAAGTTGGAACCAATGCTTCACGCTCAAACATCGCGTCTACGTATTCTGGTTCTGCGTAGCCAAGTTCGACCAACTTGTTGCCCGCGAAGCGAATCGCTTCTTCTTTGTTGGCAGCTTTCAAACCTAGGTGAATGTTTTCACGCTGGATTTGGAACACCGACGTTTGCTGTGGCTCGAAGTTGTCGTCGTTTGCAGCCACGAGCGACACTTTTACCATTTGGTCGTCATTGGCTGCGGATTGGTTTTGCGCTGCTAGTAGTTTGGTGACTAGCTGGTTGTACATCTCGCTGTCTAGGAAGTTAGTCAATGAAATGTGGTGTGCGTTTGGAGCATGCTTACGTGCACGATCCGTTAAGTCTTTATGAGTAATCACGATATCTGCACTCTCTGGTAAGCTGTTAATGGCAAGGTTGGTTACGTGGATGTTCAGACCTGCGTCTTGAACCTTTTTGCGTAGCATGCTCGCGCCCATTGCACTCGAGCCCATGCCCGCATCACAAGCGACAATGATGCTTTGTACTGTCGCTAGGTCTACGTCACCTTTGCTTTGGCTGTTTACCACCGCATCGTTTTTAGATGCAGATTTCATGTCTTTCATTTGTGATGTTGCTTTTTCTAGTGCTGCTTCATCACCGTCTTCTTCTGTTGACGTTTGCGTCTTCATTAGCAGTGCTGCTACCGCGAATGACACACCTGTTGCTGCTGCGATAGACGCTAGAACACCAACGATTGAGCCTTTCTGAGTCATCAACAAGATTGCAAAGATTGAACCTGGTGATGCTGGAGAAACAATACCTGCGTTAAAGATAGTTAGAACGAATACGCCAGTCATACCACCTGCGATAGCCGCAAGGATTAGGCGAGGGTTCATTAGGATGTATGGGAAGTAAATCTCGTGGATACCGCCGAAGAAGTGGATGATTGATGCACCACCTGCCGTTTGACGAGCCGTACCTTTACCAAACACCATGTAAGCTAGCAGGATACCTAGACCAGGACCTGGGTTTGCTTCGATTAGGAAGAAGATCGACTGACCTGTTTCAGACGCTTGTTGGATACCCAGTGGAGAGAAAATACCGTGGTTGATCGCATTGTTTAGGAACAGGATCTTCGCAGGTTCAACGAAGATTGAAGTCAGTGGTAGTAGGTGAGCAGAAACTAGGAAGTTAACGCCAGCCGCCAAGCCACCAGAAAGAATTTTTACGAATGGACCGATAAAGATGAAGGCAAGGATCGCACATAGCATGCCGATGATGCCCGCAGAGAAGTTGTTAACCAACATCTCGAAGCCACTTTTTACTTTACCATCGATGTAGTTATCGAATTTCTTGATAGCCCAGCCGCCCATTGGGCCGACCATCATTGCCCCCATAAACATTGGGATGTCTGTGCCGACAATCACACCCATTGTTGTGATTGCACCGACTACCGCACCACGATCGCCACCAACTAATTTACCACCGGTGTAACCGATAAGTAGTGGCAGCAAGTAGGTAATCATTGGGCCAACCATAGAGGCTAACGTTTCGTTTGGTAGCCATCCAGTTGGGATAAATAGAGCAGTGATAAAGCCCCACGCGATAAACGCGCCGATGTTTGGCATTACCATGTTTGACAGAAA